>NZ_JADQAM010000048.1:0-67786 GCF_022129405.1 Psychrobacter sp. Ps2
CAATGAGCATGCGAACGGCGCGTTCTTTAATCTCAGGAGTATAATGTCGTGTTTTCATTGTCGTATTCTCTCAGAATGTTGAGTCTCCGACAATCCCGGGGCGGTTCATACGACTTTATCAAAGACAACCAGCAAGTCTTTAGCATCACCACTATGTGCCGCGTACTACAGGTTAAACCCTCAAGCTACTATGACTGGCTAGGTCGTCATATCAGCTGTCAGCAGGTACATCGTAATCAGTGCGAGTTATTGGTTAAAGCCGCGCACAGTGAAACCCTCGAACGCTACGGTTTTGAGCGTCTGCATGCGTATCTAAGCGGACAAGGACATAATATTAGTCTATACATGCTCAGAAGCATCAAAGAGGAACACGGCATCAAATGCCGTTGTCATAAGCGCTTTAAAGTCACCACTGACTCTAATCATCACAAACTGGTCTATCTAAACGTGCTCGATCAGAAGTTTGACACCAGTCGCCCTAATGAGTCTTGGGTTAGCGATATTACTTATATCTGGACACATGAGGGCTGGCTGTACTTAGCAGGGGTCAAGGACTTATACACCAAAGAGCTGGTCGGCTATGCTATCAATAAGCGAATGACCGCAGATCTAGTATGCAAAGCATTGAACATGGCCATCAGGAATAAACGTCCAAGCAAAGGGCTAATAGTCCACTCTGACAGAGGCAGTCAGTACTGTAGCCATGCCCATGCCTACCACAAGATCGTTAAGCAGCATCAATTTATAGGCTCAATGAGTGGCAAAGGTAATTGCTTCGACAATGCTCCAATAGAAAGCTTCTGGGGCACTTTAAAGAACGAGCTGGTATATCATCAGGATTATAAAACAAGGTTTGCCGCCATCAACGATATTATTAGATACATCGAGCTGTACTACAATCAGACGAGAATTCAAAAGGGTTTGGGCTATAAATCACCAAGACAGATGTGGTTTGATTATTATCGTCAGGCTGCTTAACTAAAATCTCCCAAGTTTATGTATACGGATTTGACGGCAGGGGACACCACCTCATACAGACTTCAGACTACCTAGTAGTGTTGAGTATCTAATTGGCCACAATATTAATTTAGACATGGCTGTTCTTAAAAATGCTGGCGTGACCCATACACCTAAATTGATATGTACCAATGCCATGGCTAACTTCCTGCTTCCTACGCTAGAAAGCCATAAGCTAGTATCCCTGCTTTATCATTTTCATCGTAATATAGCCCGTGCTCAAGCAAAGAACGCGCATGCTGCCAGTGCTGACATTTACTTCACTGAGCTGGTGCTTAGTAGTCTGATGGATTTGGCTAATAGCCAAGGTTATGAGATAAGTGATGTGGAGAGCTTATATGAGTTTAGCCAAATGGCGCGTATACCCACGCACTTAAGTTTTGGCAAGCATAAGGGAGAGGCTATTGTAGATTTAGCTGCGAGCTCTGAAGGTGCTGGCTATATTAGACTTCTTGCATAAGTCATCGTCAGCCCTTGTAACTCCGTCAGTGGAAGTCAATGAACTGGTACTTTTGAACCGCCCCGGGATTGTCGGAGACCTAATATTCTGAGAGAATACGACAATGAAAACACGACATTATACTCCTGAGATTAAAGAACGCGCCGTTCGCATGCTCATTGAAGCGGCAGGCGACTACCCCTCTACCTGGTCAGCGATTCAAGCCATCGCCCCTAAGATTGGCTGCACGCCTGAAACCCTGCGATCCTGGCATAAAAAGCACATTGATCAAACCATTCCTGCCTCAGTGCAAGCTCAAAGTGACAAAGAGCGCATCAAAGCGCTTGAACGCGAGAACAAAGAGCTCAAGCAAGCCAATGAGATTATACGTAAGGCTGCTGCTTTTTTCGCCCAGGCGGAGCTCGACCGTCCACCCAGATAATGGTTCAGTTTATTGATGACTATAGAGGTAGTTATGGGGTCGAGCTGATTTGTAGAGTACTACCGATTGCCCCGTCAACCTATCACCGTACTAAAGACCTAGAGTGCTGCCCTGAAAGGCGTTCACTGCGCAGTCAGCATGACGACTACTATCTCAGCGAGATTAAACGCATCTGGCAGGACAGCAAATGTCGCTATGGTGCTCGCAAAGTCTGGCGGCAGATGAAGGCAGATGGCATTTATATCGCACGCTGCACCGTCGAGCGTTTAATGAGACAGCATGGTCTGCAAGGTGTCTGGCGCGGTAAGGGTAAGATTACCACCAACAGCCGTGATGATCAAAAGCGTGCTGATGACTTGGTTAATCGTAACTTTAGCGCCCATCGCCCTAATCAGTTGTGGGTTGCAGATTTTACTTATATCAAGACATTGAGCGGCTGGGTTTATACCGCTTTTATCATCGATGTATTTGCTCGCGCTATTGTCGGCTGGAAAGTATCGAATCGCATGAACACGGATATGGTAATGGCGGCATTAAATCAAGCGATAACAGATAGAAACAATCCCAAAGATGTCATTCATCACAGTGATCGAGGGGTTCAGTACTTATCAATTCGCTACACTGATAAGATGACGGACTCTGGCGTGATTGCTTCTGTCGGTACAACTGGCGATTCATACGACAATGCATTGGCTGAAACGGTCAATGGGCTTTACAAGTCTGAGGTGATTCATTATTTAAAGCAGAACTGGACTGGTGTGAACGATGTTGAACTGGCAACCCTTGAATGGGTGGATTGGTTCAACAAGAAGCGTCTACATAGCACGATTGGATATGTGTCACCCTTTGAGTTTGAAAAGCGGTATTATGATAATTTAACCCTGTCAGGCATCGCTGCCTGACTCAAGTAGATCAGCCTCCGATATAGTCGGGGCGGTTCAGTGGTATGCGTGCATACAACACGCTATGCACGCATACCCTGCTCTATACATGCATAAGTATTTAGCTACAACCACACAACCTATAATATAAATCCATGAACCGTTACGCACCATAGTGTAACGACATAACATGGAGCTAGACAATGACCCAAAAAAACTATAACTTTCTCAATTCAGAGCAGCAACCATCGCATAACGCGCCTAACAATATATTAAAATGGCTACTGCCAATACTTAAGACAATACTCAGCATTCTATTAGCTTACCTGCTATCACCCCCTGATATCAGCATTCATATCCATCACATTAATATCCTGTTTTAAGCCAACAAACTGAGCACTACCCTAGCCGATACTTGTCATCTATAGACTTTTATAGAGCGAGCCGTTAGGGTAAATGCTACACCTTCACACTGGTTTATGCTATGTCCGATCTTGTCAATCAGCCCATATCTAATCGCCGTATAGATAATGCACCTTGGGAACGTTACCGCCGACCTTATGTGCGCGATTTGGCTTATGTACTGTCGTGTCCCAATGTTTTGACGCAGTGGCTAGACTTTGCACCGCATCAGAATACACATACGGTTGCCGTGCATAGCGCACAATTTTGGCAAACGCAGTTTGAGGCGTATGAGCAACGATTAACAGAGCTAGACACCACTGCCGCCTATCAAGAGCTGACTCGCTATTTACTCAAACGCCCTAGCCCCAATCGACTGGGTTTTCATTTTGAAGGCTTACTGTCATTTTGGCTAGAGGATGGATTTGCGTGCAAGCTGCATCCGTATGAGACACTGGCTAGCAATGTGCAGCTCTATAATGGCAAGCAAACGACTGGTGAGCTTGATTTGATCTTGTATAACCATGCAGAACAGCTGGTTGAACATTGGGAGCTAGCCATTAAGTTTTTTATGGGGTCAGCACCTTTTGAGCCTGTGAATTGGGTTGGGATTAATTCCAATGATAATCTACAGCGCAAAATGACACACATGCAAACCAAGCAATTCCGAGCAGTGTGGGTAGATACAGAAAATCACGGACAGGTAAAAATCGATAAGCGTTATGGCGTGATTAAAGGCCGATTCTTTTTACCGATTAATACAAATGATTGTGGTGATTATGATTGGCCATACTGGCTAACACCGAGTTTTCCGATACATGAATGGTGTGATAAAAGAGACAGGGCAAGTCTTGCAACGATTGACAATACAGCTTTGCGAGCCGCGCACTATATTGAATGGTTCACCAAGCGCGACTTTTATGATGAGCGAAATGCTTATGATGGTCGGCAGCAGATAGTTTGGTCAGATAGCGAACTACCTAAAACAGGTTTATATTTTGAAGGTAATCGACCAATCGTTATTTATCCAAGGCAGTCAGACCAACTCGATGAATAAATTTAACTAACCTAAACTTTTAAAATAAAACTGCTTAGATAATATTCTGGTCTTAACAATCGGACAGCTTTCACAGAATGCTTAATAGCTCTCAATCACTTGCATTAGCTCATATCTAAGCATATCGGCACTCGGCATACACTCAGCGTGGAAGCGCACCATTGCAATACCTGCACTGGCAAGCGCCTTATCTTTTTTATCATCCGCTTTTTGGCGGGCTTTACTACTATGCGTCCAGTCATCAAGCTCGATAGCGACCAAGGTAGTCTGAGCATCGACATCCACAATCACATAGTCAACGCTCTGACGGCAAATACGATTAAACCAAAAGCTGCGCTCCGATGTCTCGTCACTATTGGCTTCAATGATTCGTGACAGCTGAACCTGCACAAATATATGATATTCCGGCAGCGCATTTTTTAATTTATTAAAAAATATAACCTCAGTGTCGGTCATGATTGGCATTGGGGCAAATGGCCAGATAGCCAGCTCATCACCGCGCACAGGCTTTGGTTCAGGCTCTACGATTGGGCGTTTCGCCAATAGTTTTGGTAACGTAATCAGCCCTAAAAACCCAACGGCCAAGATTAAAAATATAGCGCCAAATGACATGGTTTTACCTTATACAATATAATAGTGACCGGCTAACGCTCACAACTCTCAAGAGTCAACGACTGGCTGATCACCACAGGGCAACCTTTGTAGGCTGACAGGTTATACAAAAATGATTAATAAAAATGGTGCTCATCGTAACCAAGCTTGCGCCAATCGGCAAACGATAAAACAAAAAACACGACAGTATTTGTCGTGTTTTTATATAAAGTAGATAAAAGCCGAATCGAGACCGTTAGAAACGCTCTAGCTTAACGCCAGTAAAGCACCCAAGCGCTGGTCGTATTTACTTTAGGGTCACTATTGATTTTATCTTTCAATGCCAATGCTGCGACTTTGCCACGTTCAGGCCCAACCACGACACGTACTCCACGACTGGTGGCACTGGTCTTGACTTGATAACCTGCTGCTCGGAACTTTTTCGCTAACTCATCGGCCTTGGCTTGGTCATTTGCTAGCGCTACTTGCACTCCAAAGCTACCCTTAGCGTCTGTTTCTTTGACTTCTTTACGCGCTTCACTCAGTTTTTGCTGCGCTTCACGTTTTGCATCGGCAGATTTCTTCGCCAGCGCTTCTTCTTGCTGGCGCTTCTTCTCACGCGCTTGCTCAGCGGCCGCCGCTTCACGCTCTAAACGTTGTACCTGTTTGCTCGATGGAATGGTGATGCTCTGACCCAGTTGTAGCGCTGCTGATGGAGATAGGTTGTTGGCTTGAGCTAATACTTCCACAGGCATGTTGTATTGTCTTGCCAGTTTGATCAGTCCATCACCTTTCTTAATCTGGTATTCAGAAGGCGATTTCGGTGGCTCGTTTTTAGCCGCTTCCGCTGCTTCTCTTTTTCTCTCAGCCGCTGCTTGGGCTTCCGCCTGCTTTTTTGCTTCGGCTAGTTTCTCTGCCTCCGCTTGTTTTTTGCTCTCAGCAAGTTTTTTGGCGCCCGCTTGCTCTTTTATAGCAGCTTTCCTTTGGGCTTCTTGTTGCTCTTGAGCCGCTTTTTGCTTCTCGGCTTCGCTAGACTTTGTAGTATCAGTAGTAGACTGACTCTCAGTACGAGGCTGAACGGTCAGATCTGTAGTAACGTCTTTTGTAGCCTCTGTATTGGTAGTTTCATCAGTAGCTGGCGCACTATTATCAACATATTGCTGGCTCTCAGCACGTGCCTTAGCCAATGCTTCTGCTTCAGCAATCTCCTGCTCTGTCAAAAACTCTTTTGCACGTTTTTCTTGCTCTGCAACGCGAGCTGCACGCTCTTTTTGCTTTTGCGCAAGGATACGTTTTTCTGTTTCGATATCAGTCGTAAGCGGCTGCGGAGACTCTTGCTCCGAGCTTGATTTATCAACCATCGCTGACATCGGTTCTGGTTGGTCGCTATCGCCAATCTGTTGCACCATAGCGTATAGCATCACGCTACCGCCGATAATCATCCCAATGCCCAATAAGGCTTGTCTCGAAAAGTTCATCCGTTTACGTCTCTTAGTTGGTAATAAGGTTGATTGAGCGGTGCAGCGACTATCTCAAAGCAGTATATCCAATCGCTTTAATCATGATCTCTTACCGCCAGTTACTGTCAGTTAATGCCATCAGGGTTCAAAATTTGTGCCGACCATCTTCTACTAGTCTGGCAAATCATTTTGATTATAAAGCATATTTTTCATGCTGTCTGCCATCAGGCTATGACTAAGATTAACATTAAACAGGCACTACTTTAACTTAAATTATCATACGCTAAGGGCACTTAACGCTTCCCCAATCGTATGAAACGAGCCACATACGACGATAAGGTCTTGCGGTTGGCTCGCCTCTATCACTGCATGGGTCGCTGTATGCAAACCATCGAACGCATATATATTGGTGCTATCGACGTATTTAACCAAAACATCTTGCAGCTGCTCAGTAGTCGCGGCACGAGGGTAATCAATCTCAGCGATAAACCAATCACTAATCGGTAAGCCTGCTTGGGTTAAGCGCTGCACAACCTTATCAATATCTTTGTCACCTAACATAGAAAATAGCATTTTTATCTTTGGTGTAGGGATATCCGCTGAGCTATTTTGATTACTATGTCGGGCTACATGCTGCTGCCAAAACGGTAATAGCTGTGCTAGTAAGAACTCAACACCTTGCTCATTATGCGCGACGTCAAATAACCAATGGCGGCTATGGTTCTCACGATAATCGAAACGACCTGCGAGTTTGACAGTTTGTAGTGCTTGCTCAATGGCCTTGATACCGACATCTAATGGACTTGCTAATACGGCTGATAGTGCATTGGCGGTGTTAGTCAACGATAGCGCAGGACGTGGTAACTGCAAGGTAACCGCTGCATTACTGTATTGCCAAGTCGTTGCATCAATATCGCGGTAGCTAAAATCTTGTCCTATCTGATAGCAAGTTGCCTGCTGAGTATCGATAGCGTGTTGCACGCTGGATGGCATCTCAGTAGCACCGTAAATCAGAGGAATGCCTTTGCGCAAGATACCTGCTTTTTCGCGACCAATATCCTCGACATTATCACCCAACCAGTCAACGTGATCGATACCGATATTGGTAATAACTGCCATGTCAGGATCAATAATATTGACCACATCTAGCCGTCCACCCAGTCCCACTTCTAATACCCACACGTCACAGTCTGCTTCAGCGAATATCAATAGCGCTGCTAGTGTGGTCATCTCAAAGAACGACAACGTCAAATCGCACTGTAAACGTGCAGCCTCTACGTTGCTAAAAGCCTCAATCAGCGTCTGATCGCTGACCATCTCGCCATTGATACGCACACGCTCGTTGAAAACGCTAAGATGTGGCGACTGATATAGTGCCGTCTTATAACCTGCGGCTTTACACATTTCGGCAATGACAGCGGTTGTAGAGCCTTTGCCATTGGTGCCTGCTACAGTAAATACATAAGCGTCATCTTTCGCTGACTGCACCACGCCTAACGCTTCTGCAACAGGCAACACACGTGACAATCCCATATCGATTGCAGATACATGAATCTGCTGCATATAATCGAGCCATTCAGTTAGGCTAGCACTTTCATTAGGACTATGGGCGTTGGGGCTGCGAAGGTCAGATGCTAAAAGGTCAGACATGAATAGAACCTATATAAAATTTAATAAGAGATAAAAATATATGTGTTGGCTAAAACCAAAAATAGCACTTACCGTGCAATGACGATAAATGCTATTAGGGGTCTTGCATATGCAGTAGATGTTAGCACGCAGCTAAGTCATTATGCACTCAATAAATGATTCATTATACTGAGTCATTTACCTTATCGAGCATCTCATTTTACTGAGCATCTACATTTGGTACGCGGCATAGTTTTGCAAGTAGACGATAAATCGTATCGATTAGCTGATGACGATGTACTACTTCATCCACTACGCCATGCTCTAATAAGAACTCAGCGCGCTGGAATGGCTCTTCTAGCGTCTCGCGTACAGTCTGCTCGATTACACGCTTGCCCGCAAAACCAATCATCGCTTTTGGCTCTGCTAGATGGATATCACCCAGCATCGCCAGTGATGCAGTTACGCCGCCGTACACAGGATTGGTCAATACCACAATATAAGGAATCCCAGCGATTCTTAGACGCTCAATCGCTGCTGCCGTGCGTGCCATTTGCATCAATGACAATAAGCCTTCTTGCATACGTGCACCGCCAGAAGCAGCAAAGCAAACCAAAGGTACTTTTTGCTCTAGCGCTTTTTCAGCTGCTTGAACGAAACGATCGCCAACAACTGAACCCATTGACCCGCCCATAAAGCGGAAATCAAAAGCACAGGCAACGATATCAAGGTTACGCAGTTTGCCATACATAGCAACCAACGCCTCAGACTCACCTGTTTTTTCTTGTGCTTCACTCATACGCGCAGGATATGGCTTACTATCCACAAAGCTCAATGGATCTTTTGCCGTAAATTCTTGTCCTGTCTCGCCGTCTACTTGATCAAGCAGCCAGTTCAAACGCTCACGAGCACTCATCGGTAAATGATGATCACAATGCGGGCACACATAACAGTTAAAAATCAGCGCTGTGTTAGTAATCATCGAATGACAATTACTACACTTGGTTGATGGTTCAGTCTCTACCGCGGACAGTGGCGCAGTCAAATGCTGCTTGATACCTGGGATAGGACGATTAAACCATGACTGCCTATCCGTATTGCTGTTTGGCGCGGCTTTAGCAGTATTGTTATCGGGTTTTGTTATTGTATCAGTCATATTATTTGCCATCATAAAAGGCTTATTGACAAGTTTGCTCATTCGCTTGTCATTGAGAGTTTAATGGTTGTCTAAACAAAGCGTCTAATACAGTCATAACATGAGCAGTCATGCGACATACTGATAAATAAATCTCGTATGTCGGTCATTTGATTATGCGCTTGTTGATAGATAATGTATTTGCCAATCAAAATGACAAATAAATCACTGCTACCAGACACCATATAATAGTGATGTTAGTTTACACTCGTAAACTAATTTTAGCAAAGTCATTTAGTATTGTCTTCACGTAAAGCATTTGAGTAAAGTCTTTAGATAAACAATAGCTGCAATTTGACTTTGCCATTTCAAATAACTGCTTCTTCAAGTAACAACAATATGAAAGCAATAGCTATTAAGCGCTTAAGCTGTCTAACGCTGCACGTAGCTCATCCATTTTTGCCATGATGTTCTGCTGTGCATTTGCAACCGCAGCGGTATCGTTGGCATCAATATCGGCAAAATTCTGTACCAAGGCACTACCGACGATAACGCCATCTGCATGAGTACCAATCGCTTTTGCAGAGGCGCCATCACGGATACCGAAGCCGACGCATACTGGCAGGTCTGTTTCTGCTTTGATTGCTTGTACTTGAGTTGCTACATCGTCAGTATCTAGCGTGGCTGAACCAGTCACACCTTTTAGTGATACATAATAGATATAGCCGCCACAATGAGTCAATACTTGCTCACGGCGCTCAGGCAAAGTCGTTGGCGATAGTAAGAAAATCTCATTCATCGAATGATCGGTCAAATGCTGCGTAAAGCTACCCGCCTCTGCTGGCGGCAAATCTACCATCAACAAACCGTCAACGCCTGACTGCTCGCATAGTGCCACAAAGTTGTCATAGCCAATGATTTCAACAGGATTAAGATAGCCCATTAGGATAATTGGCGTCTGCGTATCTGTTTGACGAAACTCTGCAACCATTTTTAGTGCATCACGAGTACTCGTACCTGCTGCTAATGCACGCTCGCCAGCTAAGGCAACGGTTGGGCCATCGGCCATTGGGTCAGAGAATGGTAAACCGACTTCGATCATATCGGCGCCGTGTTTCACTAAGTCGTGCAACAGACCTACCGTAGTGGTCGGATTGGGATCGCCTGCCATTACATAAGGAATCAGGGCTTTTTTATTTTGTGATTTTAAGGTTTCAAAAGTGCTTTCGATTCTAGTCATAATGGTCTCTTTAGTTATCTATCTCTTCAGACAAGTTATTATTTAAATTTTATATTAATGATAGTATTACCATCTTGACCTTTGATCAACAGTGCTCCGTTCATAACCATTTCTAATTCATTAAAACTTATCAGCACTTGTTCTTGCTTAACAGTATTACCCTTATAAACCGTTTTAATAACTTTATTAGCTATAAGTAAATAAGTCTTACAGATTAGCTTACTATGCTCTTCAATAGTTAATTTAAGGTCAATATTGTTACTTTCATCATTTTTGGGATTAAAATATGTCAGCTCATAATCATCGAACTGTAATCTAACAGGTACGAACATTTCAGTCTCAGAATCACCTTGGACAGTATAATTAATACTATGAGCACCTAGTTTATGACGAGCTTGCGTTATAGATAAATTATTGAACTCTTGCTTTATTAATTTTGGATTTGGACAATTGAATAGTTTAAATATATGTAAAATAGCTTGTTGCTGTTGGTAAACAGCATTCAAAACTCCATACAATCTCAGATATTTCTCACCCAAATCATTATATTTGGTAGGACCTGATAAACCAAACTTCAAAAAACTTTTTAAGGCCTCATTAGAGTCTTCTAGAATATCCTCAGAAGCAATAATTTCATTCCAATCATTTTTCGCATTTAGCTTAAATTTTTGTTGGGCAAAGCCTAGAAAGTCATTGGTTTCTTTAGAAAAAACCTGCTCCCTTGTAAACTCAATAAATCTATCGTTTATTAAGTTTACCAAGTCAACCATATCTGTACTCAAAAAAACGTCCTTTTACAACTCAATCCCTTCCGCCTTCATCACTGAATGCAGATCCTTGTCACCGCGACCTGACATATTAACGACGATCGTCTGGTCAGGTGTCATGGTTTTCGCCAGTTTCAATGCATAAGCGACCGCATGAGCAGTTTCAAGCGCAGGAATGATACCTTCTTTGCGCGTGGCCTCATGGAAGCCTTCTAGCGCTTCTTTGTCAGTACAACCGACATACTCAACACGCTTCATGTCTTTTAGGAAGCTATGCTCTGGACCGACACCAGGATAATCAAGACCCGCTGAAATAGAATGTGTCTCTTGAATCTGGCCATCATCATCTGCCATTAGGTAAGTACGGTTACCATGTAGCACGCCGATACGACCAGCAGCCAATGGTGCTGAATGACGACCTGACTCGATACCATCACCCGTTGCCTCGACGCCATACATTTTAACTTCAGTATCGTTCAAGAAGTCAAAAAACAAACCAATCGCGTTTGAGCCACCACCAACACAGGCAACCAATGCATCTGGCATTTTGCCTGTTTTTTCTAGATGCTGAATGCGCGCTTCTTTACCAATAATCGCTTGAAAATCACGAACCAATAGCGGATAAGGATGCGGGCCTGCCACAGTACCGATAATGTAATAGGTGCTATCGACATTGGTCACCCAGTCACGCATGGCTTCGTTCATTGCGTCTTTGAGCGTACGTGAGCCAGAAGTGACGGGCACAACTGTCGCGCCAAGCAAGCGCATACGATAGACGTTCATTTTTTGACGCTCGACATCGTCAGCACCCATATAGACGATACATTCTAGCCCTAAGCGTGCAGCAATCGTTGCCGTCGCTACGCCATGCTGTCCTGCACCAGTCTCAGCGATGATACGTTTTTTGCCACACATTTTGGCAAGCAATGCCTGACCAATGGTGTTATTTACTTTATGTGCGCCTGTATGGTTTAGGTCTTCACGCTTAAAGTAAATTTGCGCACCGCCAATCTCATCGCTCAAACGCTTAGCATGATACAGCGGCGTTGGACGACCGACATAATTGACCAAATCATTGTGATACTCTTCCCAGAATGCTGGGTCTGCTTTGACTTTGGTATAAAGTGTTTCTAGCTCTTCTAGAGCAGCCATTAGCGTCTCAGAGACAAAACGCCCCCCATGTACACCGAAATGACCGCGCGCATCAGGATACTGGTTGAAGTCCTGTACATTTTCAGGATTGGTAAAAGTGTTTACAGACTGTGCGGTAGCAGATAAATCTTTGTTCTCGACATGACTCATGATAATTCCTACTGTAATAAGTGGTATTTTTTAGATAACTTTAGATAAATAGAGAGAAAATAATAAAAGGGATAATAATCTAATAAGATTTAAGCAGAAAAATCGGAATAACGATCAACTAAGCAGATTGTTTATCGCAAATAGCTAGATACAAACCCACTTAGATGGCGCCAGTGACCGTAGCGTTTTGCCATCGATCGCGTTTGACCGCTTTCATAAAGGCACGCATTTTGGCAGCGTCTTTTTTACCTTTATCAACCTCAATACCACCGCTCACATCGACGCCATAAATAGGTAAATCTAATGTCGCGGCAACATTGTCGGCATCGAGCCCACCAGCCAAAACGATCGGCAGTGCACTGTCATGTGGAATGAGACTCCAGTCAAAACGTGCGCCTGTACCGCCGTATGCATCTTGATGATAAGCATCCAGTAAAATACTACTGGCACCTGCAGTCGAAAACTGGTTAATCTGAGCGCGGACGCTATCGAGGGTGTCTTGCTCTGTATTGATACGCAATGCTTTGATCCAGCGTTTATTGACCATACCTGCCAGCTGTTGGCATTGCTCAGGCGTTTCATCACCATGGAACTGGATAATATCAAAAGAGACGTTGCTTGCTAAGTTAATCAGCTCATCTTTGGGCATATTGACTACCAGTGCCACCACGCTGACAAAAGCAGGTACGGCAGCGCTCAGAGTTTGCGCCTGCGCTATTGTGACCGCACGTGGACTTGGTGGATAAAACACCAAACCCACTGCATCTGCACCTAGCTGTGCCGCAGTCTGTATATCACTAAGCTGAGTAAACCCGCAAAACTTAACGTGCATTTTGTGACCTTGCGTTTCATGGTACTGAATATGACACCGATTATAGCGGCATCAGATAGGTTCAAGCTAAAGATAAATCGTTAGATGTGATGAGGTTTTGTTAACCAAACGGCAAAGCCATTGCATCCAAAAACTTATCCTAGCATACTTTTATCCTTAGTTTTGTTTATGATTGCTATTGATTAATATAGGGATACTTTGATGTCTAAGACTGCACAGACAGCCGCTACTGATACTGACGACAATGCAACTAGCAAAAATCCACCGCATTACTTAATGTGGTTTCGTCGTGACCTACGCATTCATGACAATACCGCTCTAGCAGCGCTTTGTGAACGCGCAAAAGAAGACAACGCCTCGGTATCTGCCGTATTCTTTTTGACGCCTGAGCAGTGGCAAGCGCACGATACGTCTCTTGTACAAGTCGATCACATTGCTCGCACGCTACCTATTTTAGCAAAGGACTTGCAATCAAAACTGAACATCACTTTAACAGTACAGCTCTGCCCAAGCTTTGCTGACTGTATAGATGCGCTCACGACCTTATGCAATGACAATGAAATCAGCTGCGTCATGGCCAATCACGAGTACGAAGGCAATGAGATTGATCGTGATGAGCAATTAAGCAAACAACTTGCAAAAGACGACATCGAGTTTGTCCGCTGGCATGACCAGTGCATTTTGCCACCGCAAAGCATCACGACCAATGATGGCGATAGTATGTATAAGGTCTTCACCCCGTTTTATAAAAAATGGCGACATACGTTGGACGTCAGCACCATTCAAATGCATGAAGCGCCCGCAGTGGTTAGCGATTATAAAATCAAACTACCATCATCGCAAACGTTTGCCGATACAATCGACGATATCAAAGCACTAAACGAAAAAATGCTCAGTGATTATCAGCAGACATTAGAAAAGAATGAGTCATTGCAGTATATCGATATGACAGCTCAGCTTGACCAAGCAAGAGACGCTTATCCTGCAGGTGAGTCTGCCGCTTGCCAGCGTCTAGAGGCATTCGTCGATGATGATATCAATGATTATGATGTAAGCCGTGATGTCCCCCATCTGCACGCAACCAGTCAGCTATCGGCTTACCTCACTATAGGCTCTATCAGTCCTAGAATCTGCTATCTACAGGCGAGCAAAGCACAAGAAAAGCTACACGGTAATGACGGTGATAATGAAGACATCAATCGCTGGATAAGCGAGCTTGCGTGGCGAGACTTTTATCGCCATGTGCTAGTAGAAAAACCAAACCTGATTCGTCATAAGGCTTATAAAGAAGATACCGACAATAAGGTTAATTGGTCATATGACAACGATGATTTTGAGACATGGTGCACAGGCATGACAGGCGTGCCGCTCGTAGATGCAGCAATGCGCTGTTTAAATGCGACAGGGTTTATGCATAATCGCTTACGAATGGTCACCGCGATGTTTTTGACCAAAGACTTATTGATTGATTGGCGCTTGGGTGAACGCTACTTTATGCAGCAACTGATAGATGGGGATTTTGCCTCCAATAACGGTGGCTGGCAATGGAGCGCGTCGACAGGTACCGACTCAGCGCCCTACTTCCGTATTATGAACCCCTTTAGCCAAGCCAATACGCACGATTCTAAAGCTCTGTTTATTAAAACTTGGCTACCAGAGTTAAAAGATATTCCTAACAGTATCTTACATAACGAAGATAAGATGCGTAAAGAATTGGCAAAAGGTGGTAAGTTTGCCGATGTCGACTACCCTGCGCCGATGGTCGAGCATAAATCAGCACGCAAGCTAGCTATCGCCGAATTTAAAAAAGAAGCTTAATTTTAGAAAATAACCAGCAGGCTAGCTATTGGTAGTGACTGGCAACTGACATGCACCTGCACCCTGAGTGGTAACCGTCACTACCGCTCCCGTGAGTGCAAACAGCTGCTGCAATTGGGTTTGCGCATTTTGCAATGCCATATTCATGACATCACCTCGGCAGGCACGCTCAAGCACTTCTTTTTTTGCCATGGTCTGTGCTTGTGCCAATATCTTAGGATCGACTTGCATCATGCCAAAAGCCCCTGTCTGCCAGTCATAAATCTCGATATCATCTAGATATACTGAAAATATCTCTGTAGGCGGCAAAGTAATATTGATTTGTGGCATAGTGGCAGCTGGAGAATTGGGGTCAACTACTTGCTCTTCGTATGCATTAGCTTGAGCAGGTTGCACTATTTGTACCATCTCAGGCGTCAACGCACTCAAATCCACCCCTGCCTCTACGCGACCATGAGCGATAAACAATGCCTTTTGCTCATCTTGCCACAGTTTCATCCAACTTCCTGTTCGCTCGCTCGTAATCACTGTATCAACGCTGAATGCGACGGTATGTAAACGATTTAACTGCTGAATTTGCGTAACCACACCTTCACGGGTAATGGTTTCTATCGGCGCTTCTTCTGGTTTGTTTTGCGCACTATAAATAGCAAAAACAATCGCTGCTAGACCGATCAGTAATATCACCCACGACATTGTCGCAATAGGACGTTTCGCAGGCTTTTGAGTGGCATTAGCGTTATTCATATCAGGATTATCCATAGAAGCTACCTTTATAATGTTGCATCGTTTGGTAAGGCTAAGAGCGTTGTAAAAATAGAACAGATGCTTAGTCTATAAATGCGACTATTGTGCAGTAACTTCAAGTAATGGCTACCATTCCTCTACATAACTTTATCCATAAACCTCTACGCAACCACCTCAATAAACTGTCTCTCAAGTAATCAGTGCTTTCGCTATAAAATCATATGAATAGCTCAATTATTTATCCCTTATTGAAGCCTTTGTGTCACGTTCGGTCTGAAAAGACAAAAAGTCATTGCGTCTTAGGCGAACTTTACCTAACATAGTCAGATTGTATGAATAAAATGTCAGTCTCAAAGCATTTATCAGGGTTTTGACCTGAATATATTGCATTTTTGGCATATTGATACATCAAGTCAAATTTGCCTCTCTTTTATGAGAGTGGTTTTTACTGATGTGCTTTGTATATAAGCAGGTTGGTAACTAGGAAATACCCTAGATTATTGCTAAGTGATAAAGGTAAGCTTGCGGCGGCAATGAAACGATTAGCCATACGCTCAACATCCTACTATTTCTTATTTTTTTATCGTTGATAAGGTTACGCTTTATTTATGAAAGCCAGTCAATTTTTATTTGCCACACTAAAAGAAACCCCAAGTGATGCCGACATCGCCTCAAGCCAATTGATGGTGCGTGCTGGTCTTATCCGCAAGATTGCTTCTGGATTGTATATTTGGTTGCCTATGGGTCTGCGCGTCTTGCAAAAGGTCGAACGTATTGTTCGTGAAGAGATGCAAAATGTCGGCGCACAAGAAGTGCTAATGCCGATGACTCAGCCTGCTGAGCTTTGGCAGACGACCGGACGTTTTGATGATTATGGTCCTGAGCTATTGCGCTTCAAAGACCGTCATGATCGCGACTTTGTACTTGGTCCAACGCATGAAGAAGTCATCACCAATCTAGCACAAGGCGAGCTGCGTAGTTATAAACAACTACCAATTACTTTCTTTCAGATTCAAGGTAAATTCCGTGATGAGATTCGTCCACGCTTCGGTGTGATGCGCGCCCGTGAATTCACCATGAAAGATGCTTACTCTTTCCATGTGGATCAAGCCTCATTGGCCAAAACTTACCATGATATGTATGACGCTTATACACGCATCTTTACCCGCTTGGGCTTAGATTTCCGTGCGGTACAAGCAGATACAGGCTCTATCGGTGGTTTTGCCTCACATGAGTTCCATGTATTGGCAGATAGCGGCGAGGACGATATTGCGTTTTCGGACTCATCTGACTATGCAGCCAACGTAGAGCTAGCAGAATCTGTCAGCACTGCTGAGCGTCAACCGCCAAAAATGGAGCGTGAAGACGTTCTAACTGAAGGCATGACCAGCTGTAAAATGGTTGCTGAACACTTGGATATCCCGTTAGAAACGACGGTTAAAACCTTGATCGTTCATGGTCATACCGAGAATGATGAGCCACAACTGATTGCTATCGTGTTGCGCGGCGATCATCAGCTCAACACTATCAAAGCTGAGAAAATTGAAGAAGCCAATGTACCATTGACGTTAGCGTCTGACGAAGAGCTAAAAGCGGCAGGCCTACATAAAGGTTATATCGGTGTTAATTTAGATATGCCTGTATTCGTTGATCGTTCAGCAGCGGCGCTTTCAGATTTTGTTTGCGGTGCCAATGAAGTGAACAAACATACTATCGGTATGAACTGGGCACGTGACACTCGCATTACTCGCATCGTTGATGTGCGCAATGTACAAGAAGGCGACCCGTCTCCTGATGGTAAAGGCAGCCTAAAAATCAAACGCGGTATCGAAGTCGGTCATATCTTCCAGTTGGGTGATAAATACTCACAAGCGATGAACTGTACGGTTTCTGGTGAAGATGGCAAACCTGTCACCTTGATGATGGGCTGTTATGGTATTGGCGTTAGCCGTATCATTGCCGCTGCTATCGAGCAGAACAATGATGAAAACGGCATCATGTGGCCAAAAACACCAACGGTTGATGATTCAATCGCTCCTTTTGAAGTCGCCATCATCCCGATGAAGTCTAAAGAAGAGACGGTCATGCAGACGGCAACCGCCCTGTATGAAGAGTTGAAAGCTCAAGGCATCAACGTACTACTGGACGATCGTAACGAGCGCCCAGGCGTTAAGTTTGCTGATCTTGAGTTGATTGGTATACCGCATCGTATCGTCGTGTCTGATCGCAACTTAGCGGAAGACAAGTATGAGTACGTCAATCGCCGTGAAGCTGAAAAGCAAATGCTGAGCCGTGAAGAAGTTATGGCAAAAGTAAGCGGTAAATAGTCTTGTAAATAAAGACTATATAACAGAAAGCGCCTATCTCACATAATGAGATAGGCGCTTTTTTATTAGCTTAAAAACTATTTAACATTGTATTTTTATTAACATTGTATTTTTAGCGAGAACTTACTGGCGGATTAAACGGCTTGGCTCAGGCAATAAACTGATATCACTGACACGGCAAGGATTGATATCGATACCACCGCGGCGCGTATACCATGCCCGTACCATCAGCTCACTCGGCTGGTAGTATTGGCTCAAATCAGCAAATATCTGCTCAACACACTGCTCATGAAAACCATTGTGCTGACGGAAGCTCAATATATAGCGCAGCATATTTGCATTATTAAAAGGCTTATCAGTCGTAATCGATACGGCCAACGTGCCCCAATCTGGTTGATTGGTCACTGGGCAATTACTACGCAGTAGATTGGAATAAAAGGTATACGGCTGCGTACCATCACTTGCCATGCTTTCACTACTCGCCTCTATTTCTTCGCTAGCACTTAGCAATGACGCATCAGGATGTTCAGTTAACGCAACTTTGTCCGTATTGCCTGCTAATGCCTCATCGATACAAACACCCTCAGGCTGAGCAATCAATAACGCTGTTTCGTTACCATTTATATCATCATTTAAACCGAATAACGCTACCTGTACGTCTGCTTGCAAGCAAGCTGACAGGTCTTTCGCAATCAACGCTTGTACGTCGTTCCAACTGGCGAATTCGGTAAAGTTAATACTATTCAAATATAACTTAAGCGATTTTGATTCTACGATAAACGGTGAGCTAGCAGGAATGCTAAAGCGCGCGATAGCCACTTGCGAGATGCCTTGCGGATTTAACCAAGATATCTCAAAAGCCTGCCACCAATCGACACCGACGGTTAACTTGTCGTCTTGCCAACCAATTGCATCACGTCCCATGCTACGCGCAATCGGATATAGCGTCTCTGGGCTATACTCAGTTGGATAGTCGGTGGTTTGCTCACCCAAGATACCGTGAATACTCATCTGTCTTCCTAATATTAAACCGTTTTAAATTTGCTCTAAATAATATGCTTAGCGAATAATACACACTACAAACGTACACGTGAACCGTTACTTAGCAAGCGATAAGCGATGGTATAAAATATCGCACAGAACACAAAAATAGCCGCCATCGAATACCAAACGTTGACATCAGAGTAGCCAAGAATACCGTAACGGAATGAGTTGACCATATAGACGATAGGATTCAATAGCGAAACATTTTGCCAAAATGGCGACAAATTCTCCATCGAATAAAACACACCGCCAAGATAGGTCAATGGCGTCAGTACAAAGCTTGGGATAATAGAGATATCATCAAACGAGCGTGCAAATACCGCATTGATAAAACCACCTAACGAAAACAAGATAGACGTGCCAAGTACCGTAAATATAGTCACAAATAAATGCTCGATACCAAGATCAGTAAAGAACAGCGCCACTATCGAGACAATCACACCGATAGCCAGTCCACGGAAGATACCACCACTGATATAACCCATCAAAATAGCATGCTTAGATACTGGCGAGACCAAAAGCTCTTCGATACTAGACGTGAACTTAGCACTAAAGAAGCTTGAGACGACGTTAGAGTAACTGTTGGTAATGATCGACATCATGATCAAACCAGGCACGATAAACTGCATGTATGGCACGCCGCCCATCTCACCCACACGCGAGCCAATCATTTTACCGAAGATGACAAAATACAGGCTCATCGTGATAACTGGCGGTAGCAACGTCTGCGGCCAGATACGTAAAATACGGCGCACTTCTTTGAACCAAATAGTACGAAACGCAATCCACTTCTTACTCAACGACATTGTTTTATTATGATCGACTAATTCCTGACTCATAATCCCGCCTCCTTCATGCTATCTGCACTCTGAATGTTTTTGTCTACCAAGCGCATAAATAACTCTTCTAGTCGGTTGGCTTTATTGCGCATACTCGCCACACTGATACCTTTATCAGACAACTGATCAAAGACACCGTTTAGTGACTCACCTTCTGTCAAGGTAACTTCTAGCGTTTGCTCGTCTGGTTGCGAGACCCCTGTCACTCCTGTCAGAGCCAATTGTTCAGTGAGCGGCGTATCCAAATCAAATACAAACGTCTCTACCGACAGCTGAGCCAGTAGTTCTTTCATTTCCGTATTGATTCGAATCTCGCCGTGATCCAAGATAGCAATGCGTTTACACAATTGCTCAGCCTCTTCGAGGTAATGAGTCGTCAGAATAATAGTAGTATTTTCTTCAATATTAATCTGCTGCATAAATTCCCACATCGAGCGGCGAAGCTCGATATCAACACCCGCCGTTGGCTCATCCAGAATCAATAGCTTTGGCTTATGAATCAATGCTCGCGCAATCATCAAACGGCGTTTCATACCACCAGATAGCTCACGTGATTTGCTGTCGCGTTTATCCCATAATCCTAGCGCTGTTAATAGTCTTTTTGCGCGGGGTTTGGCTTCTTTCGCCGGAATGCCAAAATAACCCGCTTGCGTAATCAAGATATCTTCGACTTTTTCGAACATATTAAAGTTAAATTCTTGCGGTACAACACCAAGGTATTGCTTGGCAATCGAAGGGTTCTCTAATAGGTCTGTGCCGAAAATATGAACGCTACCGGTGGTTGGCTTAAACAATGAGCTAATAATACCAATCATGGTAGATTTGCCTGCGCCGTTTGGCCCAAGTAACGCAAAGAAACCACCTTGTGGTACTGTTAAATCAACCCCTTTTAATGCCGAAAACCCATTGTCGTAGGTTTTAGATAGGTTTTTTATGGAGAGTGCTGGTGCATCAGACATGAAGACCTCTTTATTTGTTATCAATTTGTATAAAATGCGATTTTAGAATAATAGGCCGTGTTGAACATTCGACTATCATTAGCATATAGGCAAAAGCCGTATAAGAATGTTCAACACACTCTACTATCTAAAGGGGACAATATACGGTAATAAACGAACTAATCTCATAAAATGAGGCTACTCATGGCGAATTTCAACTGCCTTATATTCGAAGTACCATATTAATAATACTCATCATGAAAAAGCGCCTATCTCATCACTGAAATAGGCGCTTTATAGATAACTATCGTAAAAGCTTGGAAGGTAATCAACAAAGATTAGCTTGCTTCTGCGACCATATAATCTACGGCATTTTGAACTTCTTCATCAGGAATATCCGCGCCACCTTTGGCAGGCATCGCATTGAAACCATTGATAGCATGGGTATATAGCGTGTCTTTACCTTTTGCGATACGTGGACCCCAAGCGCCAGCATCACCAAAGATAGGAGAGCCTAGCAAGCCTGCTGTATGACAAGTATGACATACGGCGTTATATACCGCTTTACCGTCACGAGGACCATCGCCAGCAGCTGGGCCAGATGAGCGTGCCGTTACATCACAAGCTTCACCATCTTCAAAACAGATATTGGCAACAGGCTGGATACGCGCAATCAGATTAGGATACAAAGCAATTAGCTTCTGTACTTGCGGCGTATCTTGTGGAATTGGCTCTTCATCAGCGGCAGGCGCTGCAGCGGCAGTTTCTTCGCCTTCTGCTGGAGCGGCTTCGTCAGTGGGCGCAGCACCATCTGTCGTATCTGCAGCAGCTTGGGTATCGTCACCTAGCGTTTCAGGAGCAGCTTCTACGACCTCTTGGCCTTCTGCTACGTCTGACGCAGTTACAGGAGTGTCTACAACATCTTCAGCTTGGCTCACCGCGATACTAGCGATTCCTAGAATGGCAGCTGCCGATAACATAACTACTTTTCTCATTCGTCACGTTCTCTTATTACGTATACAAGGACTAGCACGGCTCGGACATTCTGTCTGTCCTTCTTTGACGACCTCTAAGTCTTCAATAGCAGACAGCCATCCCGCGTGCCAGCGCACTTGCAATCGGTGATTATAAATATGAATTCTCCCCAACATTATAAGGGAAAAGGCAGGTAAATTGCCATGCTTGTTTAATGACTTGGCTGTTTTTTCTTAAAAAACCTCAATCGCGACTGTCATTTATTGGCTTTATGCTTTTTATTTGTTAGACTAAGCGGTCTTTATTTCTAGACACCTTATGCTAATTATCATGCGCATCTAAGCGTGACAGTCAGACATATCGTTATCATATGCGCTCGTAGCTCAGTTGGATAGAGTATCGGTCTCCGAAGCCGAGGGTCGTGGGTTCGATTCCCGCCGAGCGCACCAATCATATTGTTTATAACCTCGCTCTACCCTTCCCTTAGTACTCTCTTAAACTACCTAGACTTATTAAACCTACACTTCAAAATGTTTGCGGTTTTTCTGTGCTTATATATTTCTAGTGCTCTCACCTATAGTCGATTCAGTATAATTTGGATACAAGGAAGCCGAGTGAAAGTACTACAAGTAGTAGACTGAGCGAGACTGACACCGTAGCCAATTTATAGAGGATTGACTATATAGCAAAATTACTCTGCATCTTGTAAATTGGCAGTCAATTGAGCACGGCTAGGTATACGGTGATAATTGATCACGGGCAAATCACCCAAACGGCGCTGACCTTCAGCAATCTTTTTATCAATCGTAATCATCGCAATTTTTTTGTCTTGTTTGCTAACGAGCAAATGATTTGCCTTACGCGTGACTCGATAAGCGGCAAAATGCTGTTTTAATATCGCTGTTGTTTTTTGCAGCGCATCATTCGGTGTTGCATTTTTTGATTTTGCGCCGCTATGCTTTTCGCCTACTTTTGCGCCGCGCGATTTTGCCACGAACCATAAAACTGCGATGACAGCGAACAATATGACAAGCCACCAAATTCCGTCTATCATAAGTAAAAATATCCATTATTAGCAAGGGTTGGCTCATGTTAGCAGAATTATCACCAGCGTTAATAGCAGAAGTAAAACTTGCCGCACAACTACTGGCATCCAAACAGCGTATCTGCATTTTGACTGGGGCTGGTATTTCAGCAGAAAGCGGTATCCCAACGTTTCGAGATAAGCAAACAGGGCTGTGGGAGAACTACGGAGTCGAAGACTTGGCAACCCCTGAAGCGTTTACTCGTGATCCAAAGCTAGTATGGTCATGGTATCAGTGGCGTCGGCAAATGCTCGCAGACAAAGCGCCAAATCCCGCCCATCATGCGTTGGCTCAGTGGCAGTATCATGCGCAAACCTCCGATCAGCAGCTGACACTCATCACCCAAAATGTCGATGATTTGCACGAGCAAGCTGGTAGCGCAGTGACTCACCTGCATGGTCATCTGTGGCGCAATCGCTGTGGTCAGTGTGAGATACCCTATCAAGATCAATCGAGAGCATCGTACGATAATCAAGGCACCATGAGCTTTGATGAATCACTGCTTAACTGTCCGCATTGCGACGGTTATATTAGACCAGATATTGTTTGGTTTGGCGAAGCTCTACCTGTACAGGCATGGCAGACTGCCGAAGAAGCTGCAGCTAATTGCGAGGTGTTTATCAGTATCGGTACCTCAAGCTTGGTTTATCCTGCTGCTGGATTGGCACAATCAGCCAAACAGAATGGCGCGCAAGTTATTGAGATAAACCCTGACCCAACGCCAAATACCATCGTCGATATCACATTAGCAGAAAAGGCTGGAGTAATACTGCCACTGCTTATAGCAGAGATTACTACTTTATAAACACTACTATTTATAGATATTACTGAATGACAGACAATAAAAAAGGCTTAACGATTTATAGAAACCGTTAAGCCTTTACTACTAAAAACAAACTCGTTGCAGCTTATTTCAATGCAAGCTCAACTCTCGCTAAGTAAGCTTCTTTTAACTCATCACTGATAAATGCCGATTTAAACGAGTTTTTTACCAAAGTAATAACATCGTCTTCCGTAATCGGTAGATTTTCATATAGATTGATAAAGTTTTGATTCACATACCCTTTGAAATACGCAGGGTCGTCTGAGTTAACGCTAATATTTAGACCATAATCTAAAAGCTCTTTGATATTGTGCTCTTTATAAGTCTCAAAGACTTTTAGCTCGATATTTGAGTTCGGGCAAACCGTCAATGGCATTTGCTCATCTTTAAGTCTTTGCATCAATTCTGGGCTTTTTATAGACTGCACACCATGATCAATTCTATTAATATTCAGTAAGTCTAACGCTTCGTAGATATATGAAAAGTCCGCTTCTTCGCCTGCATGAGCGACCAACTTAAAGCCTTCTTCTTTGGCTTTTTGGAAGACTTCTTTAAATTTCGATGGTGGGTTACCCAACTCTGATGAATCAAGGCCAACACCGATAATGTCGTCTTTATAATCTAGTGCTTGTTCTAATGTCTTGAACGCTTCTTCTTGCGATAAATGACGCAAGAAACACATGATGATACATGACGTGATACCGTATTTTGCTTTAGCATCTGCAAGTGCTTCTTTGATACCTGTGATGACCGCTTCAAAAGGTACACCGCGTTCGGTATGCGTCTGCGGATCAAAGAATATCTCTGTGTGGATGACGTTATCTTCAACACATCTAAGAATATATTCCCATGTCAAATCATAGAAATCATCCTTTGTAAGCAGGACGTTTGCACCCGCATAGTAAATATCTAAAAAGGTCTGTAGATTGGTGAAGTTATAAGCACTGCGTACATTTTCAATATCTTTATAAGGTATCTCTACGTTGTTCTTCTTGGCCAGTCTAAACATCAGCTCAGGCTCTAGCGAACCTTCGATATGTAGATGAAGTTCAGCTTTCGGTAATTTCTTTATTAATTCAATCATAGTATTCCAATAATGGTTTTATCGAGACGAGCCCTAGTGAATGATTGCACAGTAGGATAATCAAACTGTATATATAAGGCGTCATCTGTCCCAGAAGAGTTATTTTAACACTAAAATCATATCGCCTAAAACAAAACCCTTTGATCGTATAGATAAGCTACTTATAAAAGCAACCTTCTTAATACAACCGTATAAGGCGCAAATTACTTTAAAAATACCACTGTATCGGACAGCTCATTGCCTTCTGGATCATGCTCTAGATGATAGTATTGACGTAACACCTGCCCCACTTCGTCTAGCAGTTCAGCTAAGCTCTCTTCTGTCTTTTGAGTAGCAATACCAGATACTGCCTTTTCGCACATTGCATTCCATACTGTTGGACTCACATGAGCGCTGATACCTCGGTCTGCGACAATCTCTAGTTTACGCTCGCATACATTGACATAGATCAAGACGCCCGTATTTTCTTCCGTGTCCCAGACGCGATATTCGCTAAACAAATCAATCGCACGCTCACGGCAGTTCATGCGATAAGCTTCTTGGATAGGCAGATGGTTTTCTACAATTAAGAACACCTCACCACGATGCCCACGTTCGGCTCGTGTCACAGCATCTGTTAAACGCGCCTTAGATTCTGTTGTTAGCCACTTACTATGTAATAAAGGGACGAACAAAACTTGACGCCACCAGCGGGCAAAACTGGGGTTTGAAGCGTTGTCTTCTACCATTATATTATTTCCTCAAGTACGTCGTTTTCGATGGTTATGTAGAGTTTATTTTGTTTGCGTGTGTGGAATACTTACCACGAGCCACCTGCGCCGCCGCCGCCGAAACCACCGCCGCCGCCGCCAAAGCCGCCGCCTCCGAAACCACCACCGCCAAAGTCGCCTCCACTGCCGCCGCCCATACCGGGCAAGAAAATCATGCCGCCTCTGCGCCCACCTTTACCGCCGCCGCCTTTTCCACCGCCACCGCCGCGTGAGATCAAAAACATCCAGATAAAGATTGCCATAATCAGCGTCATGAAGAAGCCGCCGCCTAAGGCTATCGAACCTGCAAAAAACCCGCCAGCGGTAATGATAGAACCAAATACTCGGCCCAATATATTCGTAATAAAGCTACCAAAAATCATCGCCATGATAAATAAGAAAATAGGTGACGGCAGCTCGTCTGAGCTTTGCTGAGCAGTATGTTCTGCGGCTTGTGCATCAGCACGGGCTAAGACTTCAGGATCAGCAGTTAGGCGTGTTTTGAGCGCTTCAACGCCAGCGATTATCCCCGCACCATAGTTATTTTGCTTAAATAACGGTGTGATATCTTCGCGAATGACACGATTGACTGCCGCATCGGGCAAGACGCCTTCTAGTCCATAACCCGTTAGAATATACATATCACGGTCATTGACAGCAACGACCATCAGCAGACCGTCATCGATAGCTTCATCACCCAATTCCCACTTCTCAGCAACTTGCAAGGCATAATCAAATATTGGTACGCCATTGGTAGTTGGTACGATAACCACTGCTGCTTGTGCTAAGCCCTGCTGGTAAATACTTCGAAGCTGCGCCTCTAGACGTAGCTTTTCTTGAGGATTTAAAATATTGGCCTGATCAACGACTGGTTCATTAAGTATCAACTTGTCAGCGTCAACACCCTCGGCACTGGAGCCTACAGGTGGCTGAGCGGTTGTTTGAGCATTGGCAGTACCATTTGCTGTGCTTTGGTTATCTGCGTTTTGATTGATAGCGTCGTTGCCGAGTACCGCCCCATTGATAGCATCGTTATTTAATACAGCATCATTGATTGCTTTGTTAGACTCGCCTGCTTTAGCAACGGCCACCAATTCTTCAACACTACGGTTTTGCAGATCCGAGGTGCTATCTGTCGCCACCGCTGTCTCATTGGGTGCAGCGTGCAATGCAGGCACGCTGACGACACCTAACGTAAACAGTAATGCTGATAAGATTGCTTTTGAATTATTCATCTAATCTATACCACCTCAGATAACATCTTTACCAATTGATAGACTCTAACTAATCATTATCAAACCATTAGCTAAATAAACAGAGCTGCCTATGCCGCTCTGTCTTCACGTTCATTCTAAATTTTATTCAGCTGACTTTTCTGTAGAATCGCCAAAATCAACACTTGGTGCGGTTGAAATCGCCTCTTCATTGGCCACACTAAAGTTGGGCTTAGTGTCCATACCAAATACTTTTGCAGTGATGTTGGTTGGGAACTGACGTACCGTTGTATTGTAACCCTGCACTTCTTGGATATAACGGTTACGAGCCACAGCAATACGGTTCTCAGTGCCTTCTAACTGTGCTTGCAGGTCCTGAAACAGTGCATCTGATTTTAGATCTGGATAACGCTCAGATACCGCCATCAAACGCGATAACGCACCTGTCATCTGCTCTTGCGCTGCTGCATAACGCTCCATCGCTTCTGGATCATTAAGCACTTCTGGCGTCACCGTGATACCGCCCGCACGTGAGCGAGCTTCTGCCACTTGGGTGAAGACTTCTTGTTCTTGTTCGGCATATTGCTGTACGACTTTGACTAAGTTTGGCACCAAATCAGAACGGCGCTGATACTGGTTAACCACTTCTGACCATGAAGCAGTGACCTGCTCATCTTGTGCTTGCAGGTTGTTATAGCCACAGCCACTTAGACCAACCGTAGAAGTTGTCAATAAAGCGGCTAGCAACATCGGCTTCATAATAGATTTACGCGTCATTGTTGATTCTCCTAATAATGATAAATAACAAATATCCAGTACCACGTTTTTAATATTTTTAAGTTTCTTAGTATTCATACGGCAGTCATGCGCTCTATATATTGTATATCTGCGCATCACTCTATCAGCATGATATCAAAAGAAGTTGTCCTAATGATGGCGTTATATACGGCTTTTTACAATTGACCGTTACCAAAACACAACCGCATAGCGTCAACGATAACGCGTTTTTATCATGATAGATATAGAGCAAAAATCTAGCAGTCTAGAGTAATCAGACTAAATGTTATGAAAGTACAAACAATTATTTATATATTATGCAAATCTTGCTAATGTATCAGCCAAATAAAATACGAATATATCTACCGTCTATAAAGAAATTTCTAGTAATTAGTACAAAAATATGGCAAATTGCAGTTACGTAGCCGTACGGTTTGAATACATTTGGTAGTGGACTTATAGTTTGATTAGTATTAGCGAGTTGTTAATTTCTTAATAAAAACATCAATTAACTGTCAAATTATCGCTAAATACTGTCAATTCGCCATACCAGTCATGTATTTATTCAAGACAGCTCATAGTAAGTTGAATGCCATCATGGTGATGGATATTTAATTATATAACCGCCTGTTTTATCCGCCGGTTAACTTATGACTCATCTGATGCATAACATGATGATAGAAGACCGCAGTAGTTGAGGTTGTAGAATAATAGTAAACGCAGCTGATATTAATATCATCAGTGATAAGCGCTATGCAAATAGTCCGTATTACTGATGAGATACGCGGGTAAATACAGACAACTACAGTCCATTCTTGGTGGCCAAGCACATGAGACTTAGACAATAAATAAGTCGATGCAGAGACTTTAACTGCTTAACTTAAATAAGTAAGTTAACCAGTTAGTTTACTCCTAGCAAACAGTGCCACCTTGAGACAGTACTAGGAACATAAATATGGAAGGTTTAGTTAACTTAGTAAATGGAATTATCTGGAGCCCAGCGCTGATTTATCTCTGCTTGGGTGCCGGTCTGTTCTATTCCATTATGACGCGCTTTGTACAAGTACGTCTATTCGGTGAGATGATCAAACTCCTATTCACTGGTAAATCTAGTGCACAGGGTATCTCATCGTTTCAGGCACTTGCCGTCTCACTCGCCGGTCGTGTGGGTATGGGTAACATCGCTGGGGTAGCTGCTGCTATCGGCTTCGGTGGCCCAGGTGCCGTTTTCTGGATGTGGATCGTAGCCTTCCTAGGCGCATCTACAGCCTATGTCGAATCTACTCTTGCTCAGATTTACAAAGAAAAAGATGTGGTAACTGGCGAATATCGCGGTGGCCCAGCTTATTACTTTGAACGTGCCCTTGGTCAAAAGTGGTACGGTATCCTCTTCGCAATCGCTTCTATTTTATCATGTGGTATGTTCTTACCTGGTGTACAGGCGAACGGTGTTATCAGTGCATTTGCACAGGTAATGGGCGAAGGTACGATCATGAACGTTGCAGGCCTAGAAGTTGGCTCTATGCGTTTGGTCGGCTTGGCTATCATTTTAGTCGTGCTAGGTATCATCATCTTTGGTGGTATTAAGCGTATTGCAACCTTTACTGAGTTTGCAGTACCTTTCATGGCATTAGGTTATATTGCCCTAGCGCTGATCATCATGTTCAGCAACTTCAGCTTGATTCCAGATGTGTTTGGTATGATCGTTGGTGATGCATTCACTGCACAAGCAGGTTTTGGTGCTGCTATCGGTTGGGGTGTGAAACGTGGTATCTACTCCAACGAAGCTGGTCAGGGTACAGGTCCTCACGCTGCTGCTGCTGCTGAAGTTGAGCATCCATCACAGCAGGGTTTAGTTCAGGCATTCTCAGTATATGTTGATACATTACTAGTATGTTCTGCTACTGCATTCATGATCTTGTCTACTGGTATGTATAACATTCAAGGTACGCTACCAGATGGTCAGTTCATCGTACAGAACGTCGCCGCTGCTACTGAAATCAATGCTCCTGCTTTCACGCAAATGGCAATGGAATCTGTATACGGTACGTTTGGTAATGTCTTTATCGCAATCGCTGTATTCTTCTTTGCCTTTACGACAATTCTGGCTTACTACTACATCGCTGAAGTAAACGTCGCTTACTTAACACGTTTCCTCGGTCGTAGTGCGAACAGAACTGGTCTATTCCTAGTGAAAGTGCTTATCATGGCGATGGTTGCTTATGGTGGTCTAAACTCAGCTGGTTATATCTGGGCAATCGGTGATATCGGTGTTGGTCTTATGGCTTGGCTTAACATTGTTGGTATTCTTGTCATCTTCATCGTGGCTCGTCCAACTCTTACTATGCTTAAAGACTATGAAGCTCAGCGTAAAGCTGGCGTCACTCGCTATAGTTTTGACCCTGCTAAATTCGGCATCAAAAACGCACCGTATTGGGAAGAGCGTCATCTAGCACAGCAAAAAAGCATGAACGCTGATCCATTACGTAAAGATAAAGTGTAAATCGATTTAATAGGATTGCTCCTTAATCTTATTGAATAAATAAAAAGCCCGAGACTATGTTCTCGGGCTTTTTTGTTTGGTTAGTTGTATACACTGCTACAGAATAGCTTGCTGAAAAAATATCAAAATTCACGTTCATACAACCTAGTTGAATACCTTAAAACCACCCTTTTATCTTCTAAAGTTAATCTGTATTTTAAGTAACGTATAACTGTTATTTTATCTTTTGCTTGTCCTCTTTATAGAGTTCGCTTTAGCATTAGACTACTTTATATTAATTAAGTCGTCGTACCAGTATAGGTAAGCCACAGTTCCCCTATTCTTAATCTATAGACGTAAAAAAGCCTAGCGCGATGGCTAGGCTTTCTTTAACTTATAGATTATAAATCTACGCGTTAATAAATAGCTTATTCAGGCATTAATACTGCATCGATAGTATGAACCACACCATTGGTTGCCATGATATCTGTACCAGTGATATTTGCTGTGTTACCAGTAGCATCAGTAATTACATTGTCTTCACTGATAGTGATAGTTTTACCATTCGCCGTTTCAATCTCAGTACCGTATGGGATATCAGCCGCTTTAACTTCCATTGCTAGCACATGGTAAGGAAGAACCGTTTTTAGCAAATCTGTATTGGCCAATAACTCTTCTTTAGTCACGCCTAGTTTTTCTAGTACTGGCGCAAACGCATCATCAGTTGGGGCAAATACAGTATGCTTAGTTTCTTCCATTAGCATAGTATCAAGTCCAGCAGCCTGTAGCGCAGCGGTTAAAATAGTTAGATTTTCGTTCTCTGCTGCAATTTCAGCGATAGTTTGAGTCGCTTCCATGTCCATTTCGGCCATTGGCTCAGCTTCAACAGCTTCTGTCTCAGCAACTGGCTCAACTGCCATTTCTTCAGTCGCTTCTGGTTCAGTTGGCTCTGCAACAGTCTCTGTATCGTTACACGCTGCTAGTGACATGGCTGCGGTTACAACTGCGATAGATAATAAGTTCTTCTTTAACATAGGTAATTCCTTTTTGGATAAATAATTGATTAAGGGATTTATTTAAATTAGTAACTTTCGATAAATATAATGATGACCAATGATTGATAAATGTATCAATTACTTAGTCATACTATTTAGTCCGTTATATTGATAGTTCTCAGTCTAACTGTTTAATTTTCAAATGGTATTTACTTAAGTAGCAACACTGTATCAATCACGTATATAGCATTGTTTGCTTGTATATCAGTTATTGCGATTTTTAAGAAAAATGATGTGGATTAACTACTTTTAGATGTCTGTTTCAAAATTTAAACCTAAACAGAAACTTATATAGATAAAGCTCTAAAGTCTAAAACAGCCATTGTCTGATAATGAAATCATCACAAACAATGGCTGCTTAGTCTTATAATAAATACAGTGGGTATGCCTCAGTTAATACTTATTTAGGCAACAATACTCTATCGATTACATGGACAACACCATTGTTAGCAGCGATATCAGTCTTCACGATATTCGTTGTGCGACCATTTTCATCCATTAATTTGCCTTCTTTAGTTACCATCAACGTGTCTTTACTAGCGGTCATTACGTTGCCAGGCTTCACATCTTTGGCATACATAGCCATATCACCCGCGATTACGTGATAACCCAATACTTTGGTCAATAATGGCTTATTGGCAAATAACTGTGCTTTGGTCATACCTGTTTCTTGTAATGCTTGCATAAAGGCAGCATTGGTCGGTGCAAATACCGTATAGTGAGCATTAGGATCAGACAACATATCGACTAAGCCTGCTGCTTGTACCGCTTCTACCAATACTGAAAAATCAGGATTGCTTTGCGCAATTTGTACAACATTCATCTTAGCCATACTCTGACTATGCATTGGTGCTTTCATATCGCCCGTCTTTGCTGGCATCATATTATTACAAGCACTTAGACCTGCGATTGAGATAGCCAATGTACCGATGGTGGCAATTTTAGTAAGTTTCATAACATTTTCCTTAATGATTTGAATTTCTTTGACGTTGGTATTGTTTCAACTATGATATTACTGTCTTACAGATCATACTGCCTGCTAATGCCATTTGCTCACCATACTATACTGCTAACATTGATACTCTTAGTACCAGTTGCTGCTAATAAATGAGCCTGTATTTATAAGTAGGACTTACTAAGACCTTGTATTTCTGAAATTAAATTAACATGTAAGCAATCTTTATCAACCTGCCTTTGCGCAATTTTTTGTGGTATGGGTGTAAATTCTGTCTGACTTCTGAGCGTTCCCGTTGGCTTTCATTTGCAAAAGAAAAGCTTTATGTAAGCCCTTAGCGAAATGATATTCATTTGTGCGTATCTGCTTTATGAAATAGACTCTAATACCTTGATTTGTTACTCAGCTCTCCTATTATTTATCTATTGCCAAAGAGGAATATGCAGTATCCCTATGTAGCAAACTTTTCATGCTAAAATAATGCAAATTTGCGGTCCTCTTCGTGAGACTCTGCACGCTACTGGTTTGTTATTCCTTCTTTTTTTAATAATTACGATATAAGCAGCACACCTATGATTCCAACGACGACCTCACCAACCGATTCTCATACCGATACCGCCTCTAGTTCCTCATCCGCTAATGACTTTATATTAACGCCGCCTGCTGTATTTCCGTTTAAAGAGCAACAGCTAACCGCTCGTGCACGTATTACTGAGCAGATGGCATCACGCATTTTGATGTTAGACGGTGCGATGGGTACGCAGATTCAGACCTATAAGTTAGAAGAAGCAGATTATCGTGGTGAGCGTTTTGCTGATATCGACCAAGATGTACGCGGCAATAATGACCTGCTGGTACTGACTCAGCCGCACATGATTAAAGACATTCATCACGATCATCTGCTAGCGGGCGCTGATATCATCGAGACCAATACCTTTAACGGTACGCGTCTGTCGATGGCTGACTATGACATGCAGTATTTGGTCCCAGAACTAAATAGGACAGCGGCCAAGATTGCTCGAGAAGCGGCGGATGAATTTACCGCAAAAACGCCTGAGAAACCGCGCTTCGTTGCAGGCGTCGTGGGTCCGACTTCGCGTACGTGTTCGCTATCACCTGATGTCAATGATCCTGCGTTTCGTAATATTACCTTTGATGAGTTGGTACTCAACTACCGTGAAGCGACCTTGTGTCTGATAGAAGGCGGCGTCGATATTATTTTGATTGAGACGATCTTCGATACGCTAAATGCCAAAGCGGCGATATTTGCGATCACTGGTGTGTTCGATGACATCGGCTTTGAATTGCCAATTATGATTTCGGGTACGATTACCGACGCGTCAGGTCGCACGCTATCGGGTCAAACAGCCGAGGCGTTTTATAACTCTATCCGCCATGCCAAGCCATTGTCTGTTGGCTTTAACTGTGCGCTAGGTGCTGATGCGCTGCGCCCACATATTCAGACATTGTCAAACATCGCTGATACCTTTGTCTCTGCGCATCCAAACGCTGGTCTGCCCAATGAGTTTGGTGAGTATGATGAAACCGCTGAAGAAACGGCTGCCCTACTCGAAGGTTTTGCCAAAGCAGGTATCCTAAATATCGTGGGCGGCTGCTGTGGTACGACGCCTGAGCATATCCGTCAAATCGCTAAAGTCGTGGCGAACTATCCACCGCGTATCATCCCTGAGATAGCGCCTGCCTGCCGCTTGTCAGGACTCGAACCATTTACCATCAATTCTGATAGCTTGTTTGTCAATGTCGGTGAGCGTACCAACGTTACAGGCTCTAAAAAATTCCTACGCTTGATTAAAACCGAGGCCTATACCGAAGCACTCGATGTCGCGCGTGATCAGGTCGAGGGCGGCGCGCAAATCGTCGATATCAATATGGACGAAGGCATGCTTGACTCCAAGCAGGCGATGATTCACTTCGTCAACTTGGTTTCAGGCGAACCAGATATCAGCCGTGTGCCACTGATGATCGACTCATCTAAATGGGACATTATCGAAGAAGGTCTAAAGCGTACGCAGGGTAAATCTGTCGTCAACTCTATCTCCTTAAAAGAAGGTCATGCTGAGTTCGTTGAGCGTGCCAAATTATGTATGCGTTATGGTGCCGCGATTATCGTTATGGCATTCGATGAAGACGGACAGGCTGATACTTATGAGCGCAAGATTGAGATATCTAAACGCAGCTATGACGTACTGGTCAACGAAGTGGGCTTCCCATCAGAAGATATTATCTTTGACCCAAATATCTTTGCCGTCGCCACAGGTATCACCGAGCATAATAACTACGGTGCTGACTTTATCAATGCCACGCGCTGGATTACGGAAAACCTACCGAACGCGATGGTTTCGGGCGGCGTATCCAACGTGTCGTTTAGTTTCCGCGGTAACCCAATCCGTGAAGCGATCAACTCCGTATTCTTATACCACGCGATCAAAAACGGCCTGACCATGGGTATCGTCAACCCAGCCATGCTTGAGCTGTACGATGATATTCCAAAGGAAGCCCGTGACGCTATCGAAGACGTCATGCTCAACCGCAATCAAGGTGAGACTGGTCAAGATGCGACTGAGCGTCTGATGACCGTCGCTGAAAACTACCAAGATGGCGGAAAGAAAAAAGACAGCACCGTCGATATGAGCTGGCGCGAAGGTACAGTAGAAGAACGTATCGCCCATGCACTGGTCAAAGGCGTGACGACCTTTATCGAAGCGGATACCAAAGAAGCATGGGAGAAGTACCCTAAACCGCTAGAAGTCATCGAAGGGCCACTGATGGACGGTATGAATATCGTCGGTGACCTATTCGGTGCCGGTAAAATGTTCCTACCGCAAGTCGTAAAATCTGCCCGCGTAATGAAGCAATCCGTCGCATGGCTAAACCCGTATATCGAAGCGGAAAAGGTCGAAGGCGAAGTCAAAGGTAAAATCCTAATGGCAACCGTCAAAGGCGACGTCCATGATATCGGTAAAAATATCGTCGGTGTGGTACTCGGCTGTAACGGCTATGATATCGTCGATTTGGGCGTCATGGTGCCATGTGAAAAAATCCTCGATACTGCCATCGCAGAAAAAGTTGATATCATCGGTCTGTCTGGTCTGATTACCCCAAGTCTCGATGAGATGGTCTATGTCGCCAAGCAAATGCAAGAGCGCGGCATGACACTACCATTGATGATCGGCGGTGCAACGACGTCGAAAGCGCATACTGCCGTCAAGGTCGAGCCGCAATATCAAAACGATGGCGTCATCTATGTATCGGATGCTTCGCGCTCAGTCGGTGTGGTGACCAAATTACTATCAAAAGAACACCGTCAAGCGCTCATCGATGAGACACGCGAAGAGTATGTCAAAGTGCGTGAGCGTCTGGCTAAGCGTCAACCAAAAGCTGCCAAAGTCACCTATGCCGAATCAGTCAAGATTGGCTTTCAGTATGATTGGGAAACCTATGTGCCACCAGTGCCAAATAAACTAGGACAAGTGATATTGGATGACTATCCAATCGCGAATCTGCTACCTTATATTGACTGGACACCATTCTTTATCTCTTGGGGTCTGACCGGTAAATACCCGAAAATATTGCAAGATGATGTGGTTGGTGAAGCGGCTCGCGATCTATTTGAAAATGCAGAAGAGCTACTACACAAAATGATTGATGAAAAATCAATCGTAGCGAAAGGTGTGTTTAAACTGATGCCAGCGCGCCGTACTGGCGCAGATACCGTCACTGTATATGACAATGACCCACAAAATGGTGGTAAACCGACCTACCAGTTTGAGCACTTACGTCAGCAAAGCGACAAGGCAAGCGGCAAGCCTAACTTTAGCTTGGCAGACTTTATCTCACCATCAGACACCCACACTGATCACTTGGGCGGCTTTACTGTTTCTATCGTCGGTACAGAAGCACTGGCTGAGCAATACAAAGCAGCAGGCGATGACTATAATGCCATTATGGTACAGGCGCTGTCTGACCGCTTAGCTGAAGCATTTGCCGAACATTTACATGAGCTAATACGTAAAGAGTACTGGGGCTACCAACCAACCGAATCACTTACCAATGATGAGATGATTAAAGAAAAATACGTCGGTATCCGCCCTGCACCTGGCTACCCTGCTTGCCCTGAGCATACGGAAAAAGGTAAATTGTTTGACTGGCTCGGTACGGTAGATGCAATTGGTACAACGCTAACCGAAAGCTATGCGATGTGGCCTGCGTCATCGGTCAGCGGATTCTATTACTCGCATCCTGACAGTGAATACTTCAACGTCGGAAAAATCAGTCGTGATCAGTTAGAGAGTTATGCTGAGCGTAAAGGCTGGGATATGAAAACAGCTGAGAAGTGGTTAAATCCAAATTTATAGTCGATTGGCTAATAAAGTTATAGAAACCTGATAGTTATTTTTTGGCTTACTTATTTAATATGGGTAAGCCATTTTTTATGGCGCATCCTTTATTTGTTATCAGCAAACTTATCGCTACGTTCATAGCAAAATACTTTTATCATTTACTGACAAGAACCATGCTAGATTATTGTCTACTTTATTATTTTGAGACAGGCTATGAATCAGATTGCATTACTTTCTAGTTGGATTGGCAAAACTTTTGCAATTTGGGCATTGGTCAGTGCTGTTTTGGGATTTATTTTTCCTGAATTTTTTGCCTCGTTGGCTTTTTTAATCGTTCCCATACTTGGCATCATTATGTTTGGGATGGGCATGACACTCAAAACGGAAGATTTCCTAGAAATTGTCAAACGACCAAAGCCTGTACTGGTAGGGCTATTAGCACAGTTCACGCTCATGCCTTTGATCGCTTACCTATTAACGGTCATCTTCAACCTTGATCCTTTAATCGCAGTCGGTGTTATCTTGGTAGGTTGTTGCCCGGGTGGTACTTCTAGTAATGTGATTACGTTCTTAGCCAAAGGTGATGTGGCATTGAGTGTGGCGATTACCTCTATCTCTACCCTGCTTGCGCCTTTTCTGACCCCGATTCTATTAAATGTGTTTGCTGGTCAGCTGATCGACATCGACCTAGCCAGTATGATGATGACCATTACAAAAATCGTTATCTTGCCCATATTACTGGGTGTTATCTTTCATAAGTTTCTGGGTAAAAAGATCGAGTTCGTCACCGAGGTATTACCGATGGTGTCGGTATTGGGTATCTCTATTATTATAGCGGCAGTGGTGGCAGTATCTAAAGCGACTATCTTAGACAGTGGTGCAATCGTCTTTATCGTGGTTGCCTTACATAATATGATGGGTTATACCTTAGGATATGTAATCGCTCGTTTGTCCGGCTTTACGGAGAAACAACGCCGCGCCATTATGGTAGAGGTAGGCATGCAAAACTCTGGTCTGGGCGCTGCCCTTGCGGCAACTTATTTCAATCCTGTCGCGGCCTTACCTAGTGCGATATTTAGTGTCTGGCATAACTTTAGTGGCGCGTTGGTTGCGAATATTTTTGCTAAAAGAGATGCTAAGTAAGCCATAGTTTCTCTTATTTGCATTCAAAGAGTAAACATTTCAATGTCGGTAAGACAAGCTGCGATCAGTTAGAGAATTATATGTCGCGTAAAGACTGGGACATGAAAACGGCTGAGAAGCGGTTAAATTCGAATCTATAAAACTAGATGATTTATTATGCAATGATTTTCTGAAAAATACATGTAGCTATAGAATTTAAATATACCATCTCCTCTATCTATTTCATGCCATAAAAAATGTAGTAGAAAAAGTGATGGTATTTTATTGTGTATATTTTATACCTTCTAAATATATATTATTACCACTCACTATCTCACACCTATGAATATCCAAAACAGAAAGCTCTCTCAATCAGTCCTACTTGTAGGATTTCGCTAACCAATTTAGTTTTAATAATTCCCTTTTTCTTTCGTGTCCCACTCCTTTGATAACCAACTTTCCTATTTTACTCATTTAAAAAATACTTTTTGGATTGGATTAACCAAAAAATGTTTGATATATTCGTAAATAACAATTTATATATTCTTTATTTAAAATATAATAATAAGGGGGTGTGGGGCACTGATATTTGAGCTAAGTAAGATTTTATCTTTTAAATCAAGGAGCGATAAAAATGAAATCATTTAAACTAGCACTATTAGCCATAACAACTGCACTCATTTTACAAGGATGTGGTGAAGACTCTGATTCTGATGAATCACCAACATCGCCGCCTGATCAACCAGATATCACACAACCTGATCAGCCGGATATCGATACCGAAATCGTTGGAATGTGGAGTAGCGACGATGCTGGTAACGACTTATCAGTGATTGTCTTTACAGATGACGGTAATTATGTACAGACTCAAGTCAATGCCAGTCGCTCAAAGAGTGACCCTGAAAATGGTATGGAGTCAGGAACGTATAGCATTAATAGTAAAACAGGTAAACTCACCGCTACACCTATTTTTGACAAGAACGGTAACGCTGGATTATCAGACGCTCCCAATCCCTCTGCTAAAGTAGTGAATGGCAAGCTTATCCTCGAAGTCGATGAAAACGACAATGGTATCATTGATAGTAATGAAATCTACAGATTCTCAGAGGTCAAACCTGAAGGCATCTTAGGATCTTGGAGCTTTGATAATGCCGATGAAGATGAACTAGTCGGAGTGGCTTTCTTAGAAAACAATACTTATATCTATGTGCAAGTGGATGACACTGGTTTAACCAGCAATCCCGAAAATGGCATGGAATGGGGTACTTATGCTATCAACACTACGACTAAAGCGTTAACAACCACACAGTTTTATGACGACAATGATGGAGTTGGATTATCAGAATCGCGTACCCGTTACGCGCGTGTGACTGGTGACACCGATCTTACCATTGAGGTTGATAACAATCAAAACGGGGTAATAGACGATAACGAGAAGTTTATGTTCTCAAGAAACGGGGCTAGTACCGTTGTAGACTCCAAAATGCTCTCAGGGCTGTGGCGAATGGATCTTGGTAACGAAGAGCTAGTGACTCTATCCTTTTTAGACGACGGCACCTACGTACAAACCCAAGTCACAGGCCCTACTTCCTCAAGAGGCTCGGATAATGGCATTGAGTGGGGCGAATACTCGCTAAAAGCAAATAATGAATTAGAAATTGACGATGTCATTTTTGATAATAATGGCAGCGGTGGCTTATCAGATGACGTGCTAAGAACGGTACAAATCACTGATGACATGCTGACGTTAGGCGTCGACGAGAACGATAGCGGTATAGTCGACAATAACGAAAAGTATCAGTTTGCCAAAGCTAAGTCGGAAAATGAGCTGGGAATTTGGAGAGCTTCGCCAAGTGAGGTCGATGATGAGTTGATACTATTTGCGTTCTTAGAAGATAACACTTTCATGCATATAGAAATCGATGAAGAAGCACCTTTTGATGTATGGGACGACGCACCTTCTGGTCTAGAATGGAATACTTATACATTAGGTAGTAATGGTTTATTCACCCTCGGACAGTCACTTTATAGCGGATCAAATTCTGATTTATCAGATTTTTATAACATGACTATTGATGTGAATGACAACAATCTTCTATTCACTATTTTTGAAAACCAAGAGCAAATAGACGAAGAAGATGGGGAGTTTGTCAATTTCTTTCGTCAATAATAGTTAGCTAAAATATATAAAATAGAATCCAGCCCATCTATGATCGGCTGGATTTGTTAATTTAAGCTAATCACTTTTTACTTTTGTCCGCCGACACCGCTCAGAACAATAGATCACCTGCTCCCAGTCTTTCTCCCACTTCTTACGCCACGTAAATGGGCGCTGGCAGACGGGGCAAGTTTTTTGCGGTAGGTTTACTTTTTTATGTGCCATTATTTGCTCCCATCTACTTCTAACTATTTGTATTGTGGTGACATCTTACTTTTGATGATCCAGTCCTTCGTACTTTTTAACACGGCGACATTGGTCTGAGCAATAGACCATGCTCTCCCAGTTTTTATCAAGCTTCTTAGTCCAACTAAATTCGCGCTCGCAGACAGGGCAAAGTTTTTTGCGGACATTCTTCTTTTTGTGCGCCATACTTTTTTATCCTCAGATTTATCTTATTTTTGAATTAAGTATTAGAATTTCGATATGCGTTTAATACACTAACGACCCCATATCGGTGAGCGTACGACTCCACCATTTTGACCGCTAATGGCATAGCTGATATTACCTGACAGCGAATGGATAACTAGACTACCACCATTTTGGCTTGCTACTTGCCCGCCCACATTCAAACGGCGAGTTGGATAGACGGCATAATTGCCAGAGGGAGATAGACGTGCGGGTTCATCAAGCCCTGTTTCTGCCAAGTTGACCACTTGCCCAGTCATCAAGGTCATGACAGCCGCCTTGCGACCATTTAGATAAGCCATACGCTGACCATCTAAGCTAAGCTGAGGACTGGCCACATACCCATTTGTTGATACAGTTGTCGCATTGCCCGTAGCGAAGTCATAACGATAAATTCGCGGTCGTCCAGCACGGACTTTATCACTGGTATAGACAAAGCTCTTGCCATCGGCAGCATAACTGGGCTGTACCTCTGTACTCGGCAGAGTCGTTAACTGCTGGGTATTACCATCACTCAGACGCATCTTATAGATATCAGCATTACCACCGACAGTAGAGCTATAAAGCAAATCTTGACCATCGGGTGAAAATGACGCTGACATATTGCTGCCTTCAGCATTTACCACTAGGTTGCGCGTATTGCTACTACGATCATAAATATAAATTTTGGGATGCTCACGCGGGGCTTGTTTGCTATAGGCAAGCAGTTGTCCGTCTGCCGACCATGCTGGCGCATAGATATAGCCATTAAGCTGATCAATTAGCTGACGAGCGCTACCGTCAGGACGAATGCTATAGAGGGTCGATACTTTTGCCGTACCTGCGCCCTGCTCTTCTACATAGGCAATGTATCCTCGGCGATCAATCGCTGGCATACGTGCAGTCAGCGGATTGGTCTCGACTGTACTGGTTGGCTTTTTTACTGAAGTATTAGGTAATGTCTGACAGCCAGTGAGGACGGTAACTATAGCTATCGTAGTAATGACTTTTATGGTTTCAAACATAGCGCGGTATCCAATAGATCCTAATGATAAAAGTATTGTGAATAATTAAAAAATTATCGTCACTGTTGCCGACTCAACGCCATAGCTAATATCTTACGATGTCAAAGGTATTATAGGGTTATTGCTCTAGTGTAGCCTAAACTGAGTCAAACTTTGGATAAAAAAATGCCCCACTTGATAGCGAGGCATTTTGCGTTTCAAGAAGAGTAGCTTTAAATGAGTAACTTCTGACAAGTAACTCTAATTGCTTAAGCTCACGAACCAGTCAAACTGTTTACTCAATCATTAAGCTACTTCGTAATGGCCTTAAAATAAGCGACTTGATCATTATTTTTAATAGTCAAAATAGGCACATTGTTGGCATTCTTACTAAGGCTATATTTACCTTTTACAGTGGCTAATGCAGTAGTGTCAAAGCTAGCTTGCGGTTCAGGACATGCCATCATAGTACTGATGCCGTTTTTAATCTCGACTTCACCATTTGCAACGCTATATCCAGCGCCCATGTTATTACAGGTATTCATAAATGCCACGTAATCTCTACCGTTATCATTCATAAAATTTAACGTTAACGGCTTGGCTGGGTCAAAAAATAGCTGCGTTACTTTTTCACCATTGCTACGTTTGGCATCAACGAGCTGCCAGTTGTGTGCTTGCAAGACATCCGCAGTGATTGGTTGGTTAACTGGTGCAGGCAAATTCGTCGTCTGACAACCTGCGGCAAGTGTGCCAATTGCCAATGTCGCGGCCATCATTACTTTAGTCATATTCTTCATTTCAACTCCTCGCTTTATTGCATCTGATACTTTTACTAAACACACTATCTGCATGAGCCATCAGCGCTAATAGACAAACGATAAGCTCTAATACACATAGTAAAAGCTCAGATTTATTATGATTCATTTATTGTTTTATTTAATGCTCTAAACAATGACAATATTGTGCATGACTCACAGGGAGGTGTCATCATAAACTGGGTAGTTATTCGGAATGCATTTTGTACTACTTTGCAAATATCTAGCTACTTGCCCTTGCCAGCACCTAAATGAGCTGCTAACTATAATCTTGCTCACTCTATCTATCCGTATCAACGATGGTTATTGATGGTTATTGACGATAGCTAGTGACGGTAACTATTGACGGTAATTAGGGATTATTCACAGCTTGCTGTCGGTGCAATGCCGCATAACCATCCAAACGCTTACGCTCAGTGTCATTAAATAGTTGCTGTTCAAGCTGATTGATTTGAATTTGCGCTTGGGCGGCATCGACACCTTGACTTAATAAGCGATTTTTTTGAGTTTTATACTGGGTGAAGCGTTGGTCAAAATTCGCGTCTTCTTGATCTACTTGTGCTAGCCTTTCTGCTGCTGGTGCGCCTACTAGCTCTCGGCGCATATTATATAACTCCTCGGGCGTTGCACCGCGAGCTTTCATCTGTTCAGTACGAATCATCAACTCGCTAATATTGGCTTGTTGCATGATATTGCTTTTAGTCGCATTCTCTGGCAATCGACTGATATAGTCCTGACGGGCAGCTTGTTTCTGTGCGTCAGACATCTGCTTATTTTGGTCAATTCTGACCATCTCTATACTATAATTATCGTAATCATCCTCTGCGCCAAAAAATGCTGTAATGGTTGGCTTATCAAAGTACTGCTGACGTAGATTAGCGATGTCTTGTTTTTGCTGGGCAACTGCGTTCAAATCCAGCTCGCCACTTTTGGTCGCCTGTAATTGCAGATTGCCGTAGCGCTTCTCTATCTCAGGAAGTGCTTTAAGGTAAGCAACATATTGATTAAAAATAGTGACCGCTTGGCTAGCGGCAGGCTCTGGTGTGTGATGGCGAATATAACTCTCCACACGGGCAAATATAACCGCTTCCTCTTCCTCACCTAGGGCTGATAGAAAATAATCAAACAAACGCCGCAGACCCTCAGTAACGACCAACTGTTTATTTTCATCGATGATGATTTCACCATCAATTTGGGTGCCCTTTAATGAGCGTGGTAAATTTTCTAATCCTGTGACAAATTGAGACTGGCTGGGTGGCGTTGTAGCTTTCACGACTTGTTCCGCAGCCAACTCAGTTGTCACTGACTCGCTACTCTCATTATCAGAGACGGACGGTTTGGTTGAAGTTGAATTTACATCGTTACTAGGCTTGAACCACAAAATAACCGCCGCTGTGGCAATGATAACCACGGCGATGATAGCAATTGTTGCATAGGCTGGACGGCGGTTATTTGACATAAACGATATTTCTCAATCAATGAGCATTATTATTTTGTAGTTCAGCTTATAGGTTGGCGTTTTTCAGACGGTTTACCTGGGTACGATAGATAGATTTTGGCTCAGACTCTCCCCATGCCGTTAGACCCAAGACTTGATCGGCGGAATCCAAATGGTTCATTCTATAATTATCACGAATCACATAGCCAAGACGACTTGAGCAAGCAGATACCAATCCATCGTTAGACTCACCTGCAAACGGTACGCCCGTTGCGGCTAATAGGTAATCGCTAGGATCAAGTGCGCTCGTTATTTGCCCGACGCCGCTAAACGAATAGTACTTGATGCCATTGACCGCCGTACTAGTCGGTTGACCACAATAGTTTTTTGGCATTGCTGCAGGAAATTTGGCATTGAACTTAGCAGCACCATCGGTCGATAGAGCCACGAGCGCTTGCCAGCCATCTTGTTGTTGAATTTGATTGAAACTGATACCAGAACCAATATCTGTAAAGCCACCAATCAGATTAAACACGCCTGATACTAGCTGGGTGGTGACATTAGATGGCTGTCCAGAAGTATTATTTGGCTCAAGGACATTTTTAACAAAATCAGCGGTTTTTGATCCTTGCTCTGGGCTTGATACCGCAGTTACTGAGGCCACGTACTTTGGCGCGACGCCAGCGACATAACGAATATCTATACCGCCCTGACTGTGTCCAAATAAGTTGACTTTAGACTCACCTGAAATCGCGGCAATGGTCTTGACCTGTTGTAGCAGTTGCTCACCTCGAACTTCGCTGTTATTGACCGCTGAAGTCTTAGTGGTATATACCTCTGAACCACCTTTCATCAAGTCTTCTGGAATCCCATTAAAATAGTCAATGACTCCAAATAGCGTTGTGAAGCCGCCAAGCCCGTGTGCTAAGACGACTGGATATTGAGTTTTAGTGTAACTAGAAGTGAAATATTTACTGTCCACCAACTTGCAACCATTAGCATTGGCACAATTATAGTATTGTCCTGCAGCTTGAGCAGAAGTGGTTTGCATGGTCATTAGAAGCACACCAGCACTGATTGAACCCAGTATTGGTAACAATGTCTTTGGTGTGAGAGCTGCACGAATGTACAAAGAAAGCGTCATAACAACATCCTTGTTATCATTGATTTGGTTATTTTTACTGCACAACTACAGTAAAAATTGCTGCTAATTCCGTTAGCAGGCAAAATTACATTACTTATATATCCTGCAACATTCAACTAATTTGTCAAAATATGAATATATTAGTCTGACTAATGAGTCATATAAGCCCTTACCAAGCTGTAAAGCAATTATTTTCAATGATAATGATAGGTACACTATCACTTAACGTAAAAGTGTCACTAGTACGTTTATGGTATAATCTATCTACAATGAACCCATAATTATAAGATATACGATGATGACTAAAAAATCCCTTATCCAGTCTCCAGAAGCCATAGAAAAAATGCGTGTGGCCGGTAAACTCGCTAGTAATGTCCTTGTCATGCTCGACGAGCATGTCAAAGTGGGCGTCAGTACCGAAGCACTCAATCAGATCGCCCATGACTATATTGTTAATGTGCAGCAGGCTATCCCTGCCCCACTTAACTATAATGGTTTTCCAAAATCTATCTGTACCTCAGTCAACCATGTTGTCTGTCACGGTATCCCAACTGAAAGCAAGCTGCTAAAAGATGGGGATATTATCAACATCGACGTGACTGTCATTAAAGACGGTTACTATGGCGATACCTCAAAAATGTGGATCGTCGGCAACGGCTCTATCATGGCACAGCGTATTTGCAAAGTGGCGCAAGATGCCCTTTACGCAGGTATGAGCGTGGTCAAGAACGGTGCACGCCTAGGTGATGTTGGCGCTGCTATTCAGGCCGTTGTCGAGCCTGAGCGTTTTAGTATTGTTCGCGAGTTCTGTGGTCATGGTATCAGTGATGAATTTCACCATGAGCCACAAGTCATGCACTATGGCAAAAAAGGCACTGGTTTTGAGCTAAAAACAGGCATGACGTTTACCATCGAGCCTATGATTAACCAAGGCACGTGGCAGACTAAGATTTTACCTGATGAGTGGACGGCGATTACTAAAGACCGTAAATTGTCTGCTCAATGGGAGCACACCATGGTCGTAACAGACAATGGCTGTGAGGTATTTACTACTCGCCCCGAAGAAGACTTAAGTTTTTTGACGCAGTAGTACAATCAAAGATCGCTTAGGCGGTCTTTTTTTTGGTCTTTAATTAGGGCATATTGAGTATTGTGCTTATAGGCGCTTTGTCTTTATACTCAGATGACCTGATAACTTCTATTAATATATTTATCAGCACTTTTATTGATAATTGCTATTCGTGACTTTTATTAGCCATCGTCATATTAGATGCCCAATAGCGCTCAGCTCAAACGTTCTATTTCTAAACTCTTAACTGGATAACACTCATGTTTAATTGTGATATCGCCTCTGTTGATTTGACGCCTTTACCGATACTACCAAGTGAGGTGGCGACAGACTCATCCCCACTGTCAGCCAAAAATGTGACAGACAAGAATCTACTTGGCATTCCTGAATGGTTGGCACAAATCAACGACGATATCAGCCGCTCACTAGAACGTGGCACCAATATTCGCCAACTGGTTGCAGCACGTGCTTGCGCTATCGACAGCCTATTGATTGCATTATTCAAATGGTTTGAGTTAGATAAAACTGATTTGGCGTTTTTTGCGACTGGTGGCTACGGGCGCGGTGAGCTATCGCTCTACTCAGACATCGATATTTTGCTCCTGTCTCCTGGTGAAATAGGTGCTGATGCCAGTAGTAAAATCGACAAGCTGGTCGCTCTACTATGGGATATAGGACTAGAGCCTGCGCTTTCTGTACGTAGCGTCAATGATGCGCTAGAGGCTGCGCTTGATCATACGATTGCCAGTGCTCAGCTAGAGGCTCGACTCCTAATCGGCAATGAAACATTGCAAGACATGCCTGCTCAAATCGTCAATAAACAGTGGTCTCCACGTGCATTTTTTGATGTAAAAATGGAAGAATCCAAAGCGCGTTACTTGCAGCACAATGCTACCGAGTACAACCTTGAGCCCAATATCAAAACAGCGCCGGGTGGGCTACGTGATATCCATATCATCGGCTGGGTCACTAAGCGTTATTTTCGCGTGAGCAAGCTATATGATTTAGTGCAACAGAACTTTTTGACCGAAAAAGAATTTGATGAGCTGAGCTTTGCCGAAGGGTATTTATGGCAAATTCGACATTACTTACATGTACTGACTGGCCGTAATGAAAACAAGCTGTTGTTTGATTATCAGCGTGAGATTGCTCAGCTAATGGGCTACGAGACCCAACCTGATGACCAGCCTAATGCTGCGGTCGAACGGTTTATGCGCGACTATTATCGCTGTGCGATGCAAATATCAACACTGTCTGAGATGTTGACCAATCATTATTATGAAACGATCATAGAGCCGCAGCTGCCTGACGATGAACGTCCAAAAAAACAGCCTATAAATGCGCGATTCAACCGTATTGGCAACCAGATTGCCATTGCGCATCATCGAGTGTTTGCACAGCACCCAGAGTCTATCTTAGAGATGTTTTTATTGATGGGTCAGCACGGCATCGATAAAGTTCGTACCCATACTTTGCGCGCACTCAAAATTGCCGCACGAGGCATCGATCAGATATATAGAGACAACCCTACTCATAAAGCGTTGTTTTTATCGAATCTAAAAGAACAGAATTACCTGTTTCATCGTCTACGTACCATGAATCGCTACGGGGTATTGGGTAACTATATTCCTGCTTTTGCGCAAGTCACTGGCCTCATGCAATATGACTTGTTCCATCGTTATACAGTAGATGCGCATACCTTGTTTTTGATTAGAATTTTGCATCGATTTACAGATCCGACCTTTCACGAAGAGTTTCCACTGGTCAGCTCTATTTTTCAGCGTATCGAGCGTAAAGAGATTTTGGTATTGGCAGCGATGTTCCATGATATTGCTAAGGGCCGTGGCGGCGATCATAGTGAGCTTGGTCAAACTGAATCGATTGAGTTTTGCTTATCGCATGGTATGAGCTTGGCTGACGCAAACTTAGTAGGCTGGCTCACGCGCTATCACCTTCTCATGTCGATTACTGCACAGAAAAAAGATATCTCAGACCCTGAAGTGGTGACTATTTTCTCTGATCTTATTGGCAATGTAACTCATCTAAACCATCTGTATGTACTGACGGTGGCTGATATGAATGCGACCAACCCACAGCTATGGAACAGCTGGCGGGCGACCCTCATGAAACAGCTATACTCACAAACTCGGCGCATCTTGCGCGCTGATATCGATGCGCCTACCAATCGTCAAGATATGATTAGCGCCACACGCAAGCAAGCGTTGACGATGCTAGATAATGTCAACAACCAACATATGAATCGCGATGAAGTATTGCGTCTATGGGATGACTTGGGCGATGAGTATTTCTTGCGAGAAATTGCAGAAGATATCTTATGGCATACTGAAGCTATTTTGAATCACCCACCGATTGGATTGGCCTCTAATGCTGATAGTCCACCGTTGGTCGTTTTGCGTGAACATCGCGAATTGGCGCTTGATGCAGTACAGGTCTTTGTTTACACCCAAGATCAGATGAACCTGTTTGCCGTTACCATGGCAGTATTTGATCAGATGAATCTCGATGTTTTAGATGCACGAATTATCACAGCGACCCGTGACTTTGCCTTGGATTCTTATGTATTGCTAGATCCTAGTGGCACATTGCTGGTTGATGAAGACAGTCAACAAGAGCTAAAACAACGCTTAATTGACTCATTCAAAGACCCTACTGTACTTAAACTGACGAACAAGCGTATGCCGCGTCAGTTAAAACACTTTGAAGTAAAAACGGTGATTAACTTCGAGTTCAATGAAGCATCAGATCAGCACATCTTGAGCTTAGAAACGCTTGATCAGCCAGGGCTACTGGCGCGAGTTGGGCAAGTGTTTTTGCAAGAGCAAATCGAAGTACATGCTGCGCGTATTACCACTTTAGGTGAGCGTGCTGAGGATATGTTTTATATCAGTGATCAAAACGATAAGCCACTCTCACCTGATAGACTGGAAGCATTAAAGGCAGCTCTGTTAGCCAGTCTTACCGTTCAGAAAGAGCATAATAGCGTAATATATTTTTGATACGGCTAGATAGTTTTGGTTAGCCATTATTTTGAATATTAACTAGCAAAAGTAGTCTGATAGTCATCATAGAAGTACGTTTTATAACGTACTTCTATAGGTTATCTCGCTGGCATGTTCGTTCAATTCATCGTCAGCAAGCTCTGGCGGCAAAACACCTACTTCAGGTGGCTGCTGCTCCATGATTAGTCGTCCAGCATCGACTTCTTTTTGTAGCAAACACTGCAAGCTTGCTAGGTGAAACTGTCCATCTAGATAATCATCTAAGGCTTCTAAAGAAATAGGCGATTTGGCATGTACATCAGGATACAGGCTATCCTCTGCCAAAATAATCATCTCGTTGAGCGCCTCTTCGCGCATCAGCTCGTCGTTGTCTATTTTGCGCTGGAGTTTGTTTTCCAACTGGCCTTTAGCAGCAAGTGCGCTGACAAAAAATATGGTCTGTATTACAAACAAAGAGATGTATTGCCATAGCGGTAATGAGATACCAAATATATTATTGAGCAGCATCAAGGCCATTGCCACTACCACGTAGCCGACCAATTGCCACAACAGCCACATAATTAGGCTGTTTTCACCATACCAAAACATTTTCTTTTCTTGACGCTCGATCAGTTGCTGGCGCGCTTGCCACCAGCTCTGTTCACGTTCTTTGAGCAGCTTATACAGGTTAGAACGCTGCAAACTGTTATCAAGTTTTTCATTATTGATATCTTTAGCGATGAGATCATCATTATTTAGCACACTAGACATATCAAACTATCCTTAAAACGATCTACCACTTTTGTGATGTAGTCATTTTTTATATTGTTATAGGTTATAGATTATGAAAGGTTCAAAAGACTTTTGAGCGACTACCTATTTGGTAGTCATACAATGAATAGCTTACGCTTGGTAAATGCCTATTCACGATATAAGAAGAAAAGGACAAAAAATTAGAGAAGTGCTACACTGCTCTAATGTAAATTTTCTTTATAACTTTATTATTAATTGTCTATTATAGTTATCACACTTATGAATCACAACTTAAAGCATCTACATCCTTATCCATTCGCCAAGATGGCAACATTACTTGCCGATAGCAAGCCTGCCAACGGTTACAGTGAAATAAAGCTCGGTATCGGTGAGCCAAAACATGAGCCCCCTGCATTTGTGCTGGACGTCCTACGCGAAAACTTGGACAAAATAAGTCGTTATCCGACTACAAACGGTATGTTTGAGCTGCGCCAAACCATCGCCCACTGGTTAGAGAAACGGTTTTTTCTAAATCACGTCGATGCCAATACTCAAGTATTACCAGTAATGGGCACACGTGAAGCGATTTTTAGCTTTGTACAAGCGGTCGTTGATCATGATGTAGCTGACAAAGATAGTAATTCTCTAGCGTCTGATACATCGCCTACAGTCGTCATGCCCAACCCGTTTTATCAGATATATGAAGGCGCAGCGATACTGGCACAGGCAACGCCTTACTTTGTCCCTTGTACATCAGCTAATGACTACAAAGGCGACTATCGCGCGGTGCCAAAAGACGTCTGGATGCGTACGCAGCTATTGTTTGTTTGTAGTCCAAACAATCCAACAGGCGCCGTCATGACAATGGCTGACTGGGAATACCTTATTCGTCTGTCAGATCAGTACGGTTTTATTATTGCCAGTGACGAGTGTTATAGCGAGCTGTATTTTGATACAGCACCGATTGGATTGCTCCAAGCCTGTGCGGCCCTTGGTCGCCGTGATTTCAAAAACTGTATCGTGTTCCACTCTCTATCCAAACGTTCAAACCTACCGGGTTTGCGCTCTGGATTTGTGGCTGGTGATGCCAAAATTTTGCAGGCTTATTTGCAATATCGCACTTACCAAGGCTGTGCAATGCCGATACCTCATCAGCTGGCCTCTATCGCTGCATGGCAAGACGAAAAACACGTCGCTCATAATCGCTCGCTATACCAAGAGAAGTTTGCCCTATGGATGTCCGAGCTTGGGGAGTTGCTAGAGTTACGCATGCCTGATGCTGGGTTTTACTTCTGGGTCAAAGTGCCTGAACAGTTCGATGGTAATGATGAAATCTTTGTCAAAGCGCTGTATGAGCAAGCCAGTATCCATGCATTGGCAGGACGCTATTTGTCACGTGAAGTTGATGGTTACAATCCTGGACAAGGTTATGTGCGTATCGCTCTGGTCGCGAGTGTCGATGAGAGCCGAGAAGCAATCAGTCGTATCCGCAGCCTACTAAACGCTTAGAGCTAATTAGAAAAATCTAATGTAGCTGAGATAAATTTCGCTATATTAAAAAGCCTTCAATAACCCTATTTATATTGTGGTTATTGGAGGCTTTTTGTTTTATTAATGCTATAGTAAAGTCTCTACCGAAAATATGCCATCAAGGATGATGCCATGCCCCATCTTGATTTTAGCCAACCGCCCTTTGATGTATTGAGCTTAGCCGAGCGTCAAAGCATTAGAAAAAACACCCAGATACGCTACCTTGCCAAAAACGAGAGCTTGCCTGTAGAAGAACTGCAATGTCTATATGTGGTCATCAAAGGGCAAATCGAGCAATCACTAGATGGTGATTTTGTCGCGTCCTATGTAGGTAGCAATCACGCTGACGGTCTGAATAATAATGATTGGTTTGATAGTCGCCGCCTGCCTGAACCACTTGCCAAGGATAATCAGCTAGAGCCTGAAAGCACTCCTATACAGCCATATCAATTCCGAGCTAATGAAGAGACGTTACTGCTCCAAGTCGCTGGCACTGCTATCGATAAAATCAGCGCGCAAAATCATTTGGTACGCCAAATGCTATCAGACAAGCTGCCTGAGCGATTAAAAGCATTGCGCCAACGACGTCATAATAAAACGCTAGATCCTGCCAGCTATACCAACCAACAAGAAGTACAGCAAATCATGCTGCAGCCAGTGATAGATGTTCATCTGTTACCAGTACATATCGTCGATGCCGATGATAGCTTGTACGAAGCTGCCCGCATCATGACCAAAGCTGGATTAAAACATGTACTGGTCAGACCGTTACATGGCTTAAGTGGCTCACAAACAGCGCAACATGAGACAAGATTACTTTTAGGGATTTTGACCGATACTGATATCTGCCGCGCGGTGAGTGACAGACAAGATCCAGCTATTACTCCTTGCCAGCGCTATGCTAATTTTAATCTGCGAACCATCAAAGCCAGTGATGAGATTGGCGATGCGCTGCTGACCATGACTCGCTATCGTATTCATAGACTGCCAGTCATTGATAAGAGTGGCGATGTCGTCGGTGTGCTTGGGCAAAGCGATATGCTCGCTCACATAGGCCATCATTCACAGCTCATTAGTATTCAAATCGAACAGGCGCAGGACTTATCAAGCCTAGATACCGCTGTTGAGCTGATCGGTCGCTATATTCGAGCACAGCATCACAATGGTGTCAAAATCGGCAATATCAGTCGTATGGTACAGACGCTAAATGCGCAGGTATTTACCAAACTATGGCAGCTAATCGTACCTGATGAAGTGATGGCTAATACCTGCCTGATCGTTATGGGTTCAGAAGGGCGCGGTGAGCAAATCATGCGTACCGATCAAGACAATGCGCTCATCATTCGCGATGGCTATACGCATCCTGACCTAGCACAGTTTGCTGATACTTTTAATAGCCATTTAGCAACGCTTGGCTACCCACTGTGTGATGGCAATATTATGATGACCAATCCTATGTGGCGACAATCACTTAAGCAATTCACTGCGCAAATTGACCTATGGTTTAGAAACTCCGACCCGATGCATGGTATTTACTTGTCTGCGATACTAGATGGTGAATACGTCTGCGGCGATGAGTCACTGCTTACTCAAGTACGTCAGCATTTAAAGCTTACTCATCAACAAGCAGACCCTATGTTTGTCAGGCAGTTTGCACGGGCAGCGCTACAGTTTGGCGATGTTAATCAATGGTGGCAAAAGTTTGTCCCTTTATTGGGTGGTAAATCAGCATCATCTGATATCGACCTAAAAAAAGCCGGTATATTTCCCTTGGTGCATGGCATCCGTACCTTAGCTTTAGAAAACAATGTGCTCGACGTGCCTAGTACCAAGGCGCGTTTAAAGGCTTTGGTGCAGGTTGACGCTATGACCCAAGAGCGCGCCGATACTTTGCTTGAAGCATTAGAGTTTTTTATGGCGCAGCGCTTATCTGTGGCTCTTTCAACCGACGATAAGCATGCTCGGCAAGTAGATCCAACGACTTTGACTGCACTTGAACGTGACCTACTCAAAGAGTGTCTGGCCGTAGTCAAAAGCTTTAAAAATCAGTTGCGTCAACACTATCAATTAGAAATCGCATAAATGTGGCCGTCTTAACACAGAGGCTTGATAAATACAGAAAAGTCTCAAGTATAAAAATAGCATATATGGATGAACGACTAATATGAGCTGGTTACAGCAGTTATCTTGCGCTTGGCAAAAGACGCAGTTGCAGCGTCCAGAGCTGGCCTCAATGTTTACAACACCTTCGCCTGAGCAGTGGGTGGCGATTGACTGCGAAATGACAGGACTGAACCCCAAAAAGCATCACCTGTTGTCTGTAGCAGCGATACATATTAATGGCAATACCATCGACACGGGTAATGGCATGCATTTGGTTTGCAGACCTCCTGTCATGCCAGACCGCGACACTATTGTCATTCATGGCTTGCGTACCGCCGATGTTGAACATGGCATGAGTTACGATGACATGTTGGCACTGCTGCTACCATTCATAGGTAATCGACCAATCGTTGGATTCTGCACACAGCTAGACATGGCTTTTTTGAACCCTTTGGTTAAACGCTATATGGGAACCTCGCTACCAAACGAAGTCATAGATTTGCGGCACCTGTATAGTCGGCGTATCAGCGGACATACACAAGGGCTTTCTGGACAAGCTCAACATCTGAATCGTATTCTAGCCCATTACAACATTCCTGAACTGGGCGCGCATGATGCTTATAACGATGCTGTCATGACGGCGATGGCTTTTCTACATGTGCGTTAGCAGTAAAGCATGCTCTCAGTTCAATCTGTAGTTAGAGTTAGTTACATAAATAAGGGCGTCGTTATTGCTAAAATTGTGCTGCTGGCATCGTGTGCGAAAACAGCAACTCATGTTACCATAGGCTGTTTTTGCCACCTGATGAAAGATGCTCATGCGATACCCTTCTAAACGCCGTCATTACTCTACTGCTGCAACCAAAATCAACACGCTTTGTCGTCATTTGCGACCGCTGAACCAACCTAATAAACGTCTATCTAGGTTAGCGTTATTGGCAGCAGTTATAGTCGCGCCGATACATGCACAAGCCGTGTTGCCAGCAGCCATTCAACAAGCCTTGGCGCGTGCCGACTTGACAGAAGCGGATATCAGTATCGTTATTACACCTGTGGGTGACAAGGCTGCCAGCCGTCTACCGACTCCTATTCAAGTCATTGATAGTGATGAATCTGATAGCCAACCTGCATCTACTATAGTATCTGAGCACCCAACTACAGACACCTCTACGGATACAAGTAGCAGCGACCCGAACCACCAGAGCGCGTTAGTTACCATAGAGCAGCGCACCATTGAGAAGCACGAGCAAAAAATACATGCTTATACCGATGACCCTTATACTTATCAGAGCGTAGAGAGTATTCCAACAGTTATCTCTGACGAACCTCAGCATACGCTTGATCAGAACGCCAAAGCCCAAGATGCCGCGAGCAACAATAAAACCTCTATAAAAATTTCATTTTCGCCTTTGCTAGATCACCAGTCTGACATCCCTCGTACGCCTGCCAGCACCATGAAACTTGTGCCTAGCTTTATCGCTTTGGACACTTTAGGGGCCGATTTTGTGTGGCATACACGGGTTTATCACACAGGTATTGTCATCGGCAACCGTCTACATGGTGACTTGATTATTCAAGGTAGTGGCGACCCAAAAATGACCCACGAGCGTTTAAAGCAGTTACTGTATAAAGTGCAAGCATCCGGTATTCGTCATATCGATGGTGACATCATCATCGACAGCGCTGTTTTTAACAATGTTAGTAAAGATCCTGCCGCCTTTGACAACTCACCTCTACGCCCTTATAACGCCAGCCCTGATGGGTTTTTGGTTAACTTTAGCACCATTGGTATCAAAACTTACCCTCAAGATAATGGCCAAGCAAATGTGACCTATAAGCCGCGGTTAGCAGACTATCAGCTTCCTGCTACAATCAATACTCGTGCAGCCAGTTGTGGGCAAGCAAGCTATAGCCTAGCGCCGCAGTGGCAAAACACGCAGCTCATATTAAATGCCAGTCTGCCAGATAGCTGCGGTGAGCATGTTTTTTACGTGGCGTATCCCAATGCCAAAGAGTTTGCGGCACACGTCATCGCTGCCAAATGGCAAGCGTTGGGGAATACTTTGAGTGGGCAGGTGATCTCACAAGAAACCCCTTACGATATGACCAAGGCGACGAAACGAGCGCACGGACTTACGGCTATCGCGATGTCTCCTCTACCCATGGTCAGCTATCCGTCGTTGAATTTAACCGAGCAGATTCATGACATTAACCACTTCTCAAACAATGTCATGGCTGAGCAAGTGGCGCTATCTATAGGCGCTTACGATAAAGGAAGGCTGACTCAAACAATACCTGCTAGCACAATTGCGACTAGTCCAAGCAGTCATGAAGTCAAAGCTAGTAATGAGATGGATAATAAGGTAGCGGCTGATAAATCTAGTGGCAAAAAGGCTGATAGCTTATATCAGTTTGGCAAACCTGCTACGACAGACTATCCAGCAGCCTTACAAACCATCAATCAATGGTGGCAAACCAACCTCAGTACACCGCCGCCTCATTTGACCAATGGCTCAGGACTTTGCCGTGAGTGTACTATCACTGCCGCCAACCTAAGTGAGCTACTGACTTATGCTTATAGTCGACCAAATTTTGAAGCCTATGTCGATTCGTTAGGGGTCGCTGGGGTTAGTGGCACTATTGCCGCCCATAGCGATCGCTTGCCTGAATCAACAGCCACTGGCCGCGCATGGATAAAAACTGGTACGTTAAATAACGTCACCTCAATGGCAGGTTACGTCAAAGGACTGTCAGGACAGGATTACGTTGTCGTCGGCATAATCAATACTGATCAAGCATTAAATCCTTATGCAGCAAGACCTGTGTTAGATGCCATGCTTGACTGGACAGCACAGCGTTGATTTCCAACGCTTTAAGTCGACTTATTATCCATACTCTATTTTTTACCTTTATAAAGGTTAGCTTATGTCACGCCAGACAACCAGTCTCAACAAACCCCAGACGCTTATACAAGTGCAGCCTAAACTGGCTCGATATGTCGGTTTTTTTGCGATTGGATACACGCTTGCCAGTACCATATTTATGATGATACAGACCAAACTTGCGCTCAATCCGCAATTGGTCATGGTGGTTTCTATTATCGTGGGTGCTTATATCGCTGTCAGTAAATTTATCAAACATCAGAAGCGAGCATTAGCGCGAGATGAGATTAATAAATTGATGTTTGGTGGGGTTGTGATTGTCTGGATGCTGACGGTCATTTATTTTTCAGCCATCTGGTTTTGGCTGTTTGATACGATAAGCCGTGAGGTACTGTTTGAGATGGCGATGCAGCGTCCACTGCCCCTGCTTTCATCGTTAATGCTGATGCTGGTTCTCACTCTAGTTGGTGCACGAATCAGTCTATGGTCTATCAATCGATTATTAGACCCTATACGCAAATCAACGTAAGTACAAACCATCATCTACAAGGTGCTACAAAGTTTTCCCCTGCTAATGCGTAAAATCCGTTAGGCTAAGTTTAGGGCGCGTCATTATTTTAAGAGTAGTACTAAAAATGAGACAAAGTAAGACGCGCCCTAGTAAGTAGTATTTTAGCGATGACTTGTTTTACCTTTATAATAGGAGCGAACATTATGGACATGATCTTTTTTGACAACATAGACAAGCTTGGTCGTATTGTTTTGACGACTGTTATGGTTTACGTGTTGATCGTGACAGTCACCAAAGTCTCTGGCAAACGCTCAACGTCGCAGCTCAATAACTTCGATTGGATCGTGACGGTCATGATCGGCTCGTTGGGTGCCAGTACAATTTTGCTCAAAGACATTCCTTTTGTTGAAGGGGTATCGTCTATTTTAGTGCTGTACCTACTGCAATTTGTGGTAACCAAATATGCGTCTGTTTCACCGCAATTTAGTAACTTTATTTTATCAGAGCCGCGTATCGTTTTTTATCAGGGGCAGTTTTTGCCAGACGCCATGCGTGATGAGCGCTTGACGCGTCAGGAAATCGAATGTGCCATGCGTTCTGAAGGGATTAATAATTTTGATGATGTCGAAGCCATTGTCTTTGAGTCTGACGCAAAGCTGACTGTCATTCCAAAGCCAAGCCAAGCGGACGATCAAAGCGCAAGTAGCAACGTATCAGAGACGATTAACCCTCTGATGTAAATTGCAGACAATAAACAATGAACGATACAACTATCAAGAACACGGCCTAATAAGCTTGAATTCAATTATCGAGATGGTAAGCATTATGAAAGTAAGGATTTTGACCGTTGGCAATAAAATGCCTAGCTGGGTACAGACGGGTTTTGACGAATATTACAAACGCATTCAACCGATGCTAAGCACAGAAATTGTCGAGATTACGGCAGCCAAGCGGGCAAAGAACCCTTCAGATGCCAATCTGGCACAATACCGTGAGCAAGAAGGTCAGGCCATACTGGCCGCTCATAATGCATCAAGCCGTGAGCAGTTATGGGTATTAGATGTCAAAGGCAAGATGATTTCGACCGAAGGACTGGCTGATAAGCTCGCTGATGGCATGCTGCAAGGCGATGATATTGCCTTGGTCATCGGCGGTGCAGATGGTGTCTCACCAGAAGTATTGGCAAAGGCCGATGCAAAATTATCACTATCAGCACTGACATTGCCGCATCCGCTAGTACGCGTCGTACTTATGGAGCAATTGTATCGCGCAATGAGTATCAATAATAACCATCCTTATCACCGTGGTAATTAAACAAAACACTAGGATGTGTCCTCATTTTAAAAATGGGAACACGCCCTAAGCTATTTCTTTGATTTAAAACATTGACCCTAAAGTAGATTGAAAAACTGGCGCACGCCCTAATAAATGCAACATGAAATATCCAAAACGTGCGACACCCAACGCCTCTAAGCCCTCTCATCAACGTGATGACCATCATAGTGTGCAGACGCCTATCACAGCGGCTGCCGCATGGGAAAATACGTCTGATGTAGCGACGAATACATCTAAGCTACCAGCGCTCTTTATTTCGCATGGCGCGCCTACGCTTGCAATTGAGCAGTCTGCGACGACCAGTGCATTGGCACGTATTGGTCAAAACCTACCTAAGCCACGTGCCATTGTCATTATGTCAGCACATTGGCAGTCAGCAAAGCTAGAGATTAGTAGTAATCCACAGCCAAAGACATGGCATGACTTTTCAGGGTTTTCGCCTGAACTTTACGACATTCAGTATCCTGCTATAGGCCAGCCAGCACTGGCTGAGACACTTGCTCAGCAACTGACCGCACGTGGTATTACTTGTAGGGTCAATCCAGTACGTGCCTGTGATCATGGTGTGTGGGCGCCGCTTAGACATCTGTATCCAGAAGCCGATGTACCTATCGTACAGATATCATTGCCGCAGCATTATGACAGTATTGCCTGCTATCAGTTAGGTGCACAGTTGGCACATCTGCGTGATGAGCAAATTCTCGTCATTGGCTCAGGTAACATTACGCATAATTTGCAAGCATTGCGCTGGGAAGCTAACAGCATCGATCAAGCAGCCAAAGCGTTTAAACAATGGTTGTTGCAGCAGCTCAAGATAGACATTCCCACGGCACTCTATTGGCAGCAATACCCAGACTACAAGGACATTCATCCAAGTGATGAGCACTTGCTACCGCTGTTTTTTGCACTAGGTACTGGTCAGCGCGTCTCTGTCGTTCATCAAAGTATGGCCCATCATAGTTTGGGTATGGATATCTATCGCTTTGATTGAGTGTTATCAATCTAAACTATAGCTTAACCCTACTTCTCAAAAGCGTGTTTGGTAAATAAACCTGCGCGCTCCATCTCGCCCGCCACACTGAATAATGTCGCTTCATCATTCATACGCCCGATTAACTGCATGCCAATCGGTAGGCCTTTTTTGCTCATACCAACGGGTACTGACATCGCGGGTAACCCCGTAACATTACCCAATAATGTAAAGCCCATCTTACCTAATACAGGGGCACTGAGCTTTTCAATCATGCCTGAGCTAAAGGCATATCTACCCATATTAAAGCCTTTATTTAGCACCTCGGCGCTACGCATCATCATCTCATCCATACGACTCGGCGGTAGCACACCATGCTTTACCGCAGGCGTGGGTACGGTGGGACACAAAATCATATCGTAGTCTTCTAGCAATAGACCCGTCTGATACTGGCTATGATGCCAGCCATGTTTGGCGTGTGCCAAATCAACCGCTGACAATGAGCGCCCAAGCAGTGCCATATTGTAAGTTTGTGGCTCTAGGTTTTTGATATGATCAGCACCAAACTCACGCTCGATATTATCAATCGTAAATGCCGTATGCGCGCAGACCACAACGATAAAGTCATGCCAAAACTGCTCGACATTGATGTTTGGCTCGGCTGGTACTACTTCATGACCCATAGACTCTAATTGCTTAGCCGTTTGCTCAAGTACCGCCAGCACTTCTTTATCCACTGTCGTATTGGCTATCAAAGGCTGCTGATGTAAAGCGATTTTTAGCTTTCGTGGTGCCCGCATTGCCGCTTGCAAAAAAGTACCGTCTGGCGGAGCAATAACATAAGGGGCGCCAATCTCTGCTCCACTAGTAGCATCTAGCATCGCTGCACTATCGCGCACTGAGCGCGTAATCACATGGTCAGCCACGGCCCCCTCCCAACCTTCACCAAGATTAGGGCCCATTGGATTACGTCCGCGGCTTGGCTTTAACCCAAACGTACCGCACCAAGCAGATGGAAAACGTATCGAGCCGCCACCGTCACCACCGCCTGCCATCGGGACAATACCGCTCGCAACTGCTGCTGCACTGCCCCCTGACGAGCCGCCAGAACTGTAGCCTTTTTTAAAAGGATTATGCGTAGCGCCATGCGCTTTTGGCTCAGTGGTAATAATCAAACCAAACTCAGGGGTGTTAGTCTTGCCAAAGGTATTAACGCCTGTTGCTTTCATCCGTTTGACAATTTCACTGTCTTTCTCTGAAATGATATTGACGCTGCGGCTACCCATCGTAATGGGCTCGTCGGCGAAGCTGAATGACAAATCTTTTAGCAGATACGGCACCCCAGTAAATACACCTGAAGGCAAACCTGCCTGCGCGGCATTGTAAGCGCGCTCATCAAAACGATGTACAATAGCATTTAGCTTAGGGTTGATTTGATTGGCTTGATGGACAGCAGCGTCTAGCAACTCCTTTGCACTAACCTCACCTGAATTGACCAATGCCGCTAAGGCGAGCCCATCATACTGAGTATATTCTTTAAACATAACTAACCTTCCTTGGAGAGTAATTTTATTAGGATTATCTAACACTCATACTTTCTAAAACTGATGACTATTTTTTCATCAACTCTTGTCAGTTTAGTATAAAAAACCGTGCCTGATATTTGATAAACGGACTCGTTAGTCATCTGGATGGTTTCAGTAATTAATGAGCCAGTATACGAATCTACTCTTCGCGCCCTAGAACGTATTTAATAGTAAAAGCTTACTTCTAAACCTACAATTTATGAAAGTATTATCAAGTTTTTTCCATAAAAAAACGAGCCATTCTCATGACTCGCTTTTTCGTTATCAACTTAAGGATTAATCCTACATCAATAGTTCACGCTTGCCACTTTTGCCCATCGAGCTGACTAATCCAGCTTCTTCCATAGAGTCGACAATACGCGCAGCACGGTTATAGCCGATGCTGAATTTACGCTGAATGCTTGAAGCAGAAACCTTACGTGTTTCCATGATGAAGGCCACGGCATCATTATATAAATCATCATCTTCACCAGAGGCATTGGCTGTACTACCACCGCCTGGGCTAGACAATTCAAAATTGCCTGCCATATTATCAATATAATCAGGGGCGCCGCGCTCACGCCACGCATCACAGACACGGTTAACTTCTTCGTCACTAACGTAAGCACCATGTACACGATCTGGCTCGATTTGCCCTGGCCCCAAGAACAACATATCACCGTTACCTAGCATGTCCTCAGCACCGCCACTATCCAAAATCGTACGTGAATCGACTTTTGAGTTGACTCGTAGTGCCGCACGCACTGGGATATTGGCTTTAATCAGACCAGTAATGACATCGACTGATGGACGCTGAGTCGCTAGCATTAAATGAATACCGGCAGCACGCGATTTTTGCGCCAAACGTGTGATGAGCTCTTCGGCTTGTTTACCAACTTGCATAATCATATCAGCAAACTCATCCGCGACAATGACAATCATGGGTAGTGTTTTTAGCTTGGGTGCTTGGCTAATACTTACGCTGTCATTTGGACGCCATAGAGGATCGAGCATTGGATTACCTGATTTTTCAGCAGCAATGACCTTTTTATTAAACTCATTAAGCTTACGCACTTTGAGTAAACTCATCAGTTGATAGCGACGTTCCATCTCTGCCACGCACCATGACAAGCTACTGGCCGCTTCCGTCATATCTGTGACTACTGGCGTTAGCAAATGCGGAATATCATTATAGTTAGCAAGCTCAAGCTGCTTTGGATCAATCAAGATAAGACGCAGCTCATTGGGTGTATATTTGAGTAGCATCGATAGTAGCATTGAGTTGACCAATACTGATTTACCAGAACCTGTGGTACCAGCGACTAGCATATGCGGCGCACGCGCAAGGTCGGTAATGATTGGGTTACCACCAATGTCTTTACCCATTGCCATGCTAATCTGCGCTTTCGGGTCTTTGAACGTTTCTGTATTGAGCAGTTCAATCAAGCGTACCATTTCACGTTTCTTGTTAGGCACTTCGATACCGATATACGGTTTACCCGGAATCACTTCTACCACACGCAAAGAAGCCATCGATAGTGAGCGCGCTAAATCACGCGAGATACCTGTGACTTTACTAGCCTTCACCCCAGCAGCCAACTCTACTTCAAAACGGGTGACGACAGGCCCTGGAATAGCATTAACCACAGAGGCTTTTACGTTAAATTCTTGTAGTTTAATTTCTAACAATTCAGACAGTTTTTCAAGCTCAGCCACAGTATAGCTAGGCTTACGATCAGGATCTGGCTTATCCAATATAGACACTTCTGGAATAGGCGTCAGGCTGCTGCGATAAGCTGCCGTTTGCATCGAGCGTGACTTTTGACTAAAAGCTGCATCATCACTAATATGAGGCATGACCGGTACATTAATGTCGTCATCACTGTCGTCCTCTGGCATCATATCAGTGATATGGTTGCTGCTATCGCCCTCTGGGACAGCAAAACTAACAGATGGTTGCGCGGGCGTTTTAGGCTCAGGCTGTATATTCGAGACTGGACTGGTCGCTTCCACCGTTGGCGCTGCTTTTGGATTGGCAGGAGGCGTATTGGTTGGTGTCATGTCTGACACATCTGGCACATCTGGCAATGCAGGCTCAGTCTCTACTGTTACCGGAGCAACTTCAGGCTCAGGGGCTACTGCTGTTTTTTCAGTATGTGGCAACTCTACAGGCGTATCAGACAGTTGATTGGCTGACTCCTGTGCAAAGCTAATAGGCTCTTCTAAGATAGGTTCTGGGTTTTTCTCTTGTACTATTGGCTCAGCTGCTATGATTTCCTGAACAGGCTTAGAGTCTTCATACGTTCCTACAACAGATTCAGTAGGTTCTGATATGTTAGCATGCTCTGCCAACCATGCTTCTGCCAACTTATCTACTTCCTCAGTCTCATGTGTCGTAGAGATTTTAGGATCAGCAGGTTCAATGACTGGCTGACTGGCTAAATTACTGCTCACTGACTCATCAACTGATGGCTGAGCTAGTGATTCTTTATCATGTATATCTGGTTGATCAACCGCTTCCATCGTTGTAGTGGTCACAACAGTAGCAGGTACTGATTTCTCTAACGATGCTGTACTACTAGTACCCGCTTGGGAATAGTTAGGTACAGGCATAGCCGAGCTGTCCATGCTATTGGCATTATAAACCATTTGCTCACTTGCGAGTAAATCATCGACAGTATTGGCATCATTCCACGCAAAGCTTGGCTCAACTTTGCGAGCAACAGGTGTATTTGAGGCTAATGGCTGGGCTGTATTATTGACCGTATTATCAGTAGAGTTATTAAGCGAGCCTGTATCGGTAACTACATGCTCACCTTTTGAGCTATTAGGTGTCGCTGCTGCTTTTGCTGCGATGACGGAGGCTTTGACACTATCTGCCAACCCTGATGTTGCCAAAAAGTCTGACAATACACTACCGAAACGTCCACTACTGCTGACGTCTTGAGTACCGCTAGTATTTTCAGCAGATTGCAACTCAAGTGGTAGCTGCTCATGCTCTACTTTTTTATCTACCGATTCTTCTAAGTTCTGGGTATCATCTTGTAATTTAGTGCTCGGTTCAGTAACGTCGATAGCATTCTGACTTTTTACACCTGAGCCAAGCCATGATAATGCACGAACCTTTTGATATATCGTCATCCAATGGATATTAAAGGCAAACGTAGCGGTAATCACAACGAATACTGCTAAGAAAACCACACTCCCCCACTGCGATAGCAGCTGTGCCAAACGCGCTTGTAGTTCTAGCCCGATGATACCACCAGCGACGCCTTCGAGGCCGATTGCGTCAGGGTTTGTGACTTGCTGAACTAGAGAGACCAATTGTGCAAATAATGCGCTAGCACTTAATAGTAAAAACACATAAGCGACCAATCGCATGAGCCAAAACGTTGGCTTGTTTTCCCACCAAATCAAGATAGATTCATAAACCACAAATGCCAAAAACCACCAAGCACCAAACCCAAAAAAGCTATAAAGCAAATCGGACAACCATGCGCCTGCCTCGCCGCCCATGTTATTAATCGTGGTCATATCACTACTGATGTGCGACCAGCTAGGATCGTTGCCTGTATAAGTCATCAAAATGACAAACAGATAAACGGCCAGTATTAACCCAAGGAGGGTAAACATTCCCTTTTTTAAATACTCAATAAGCGGTGCTGATATCACGTAAGATCTGCCTTGTTATTAATACTAAATGGTCGCCAATGCATGACTAAGCCTAATCATGCTGACATAAAGTGTTGACATAAATGTACCGAGCGAAGTGTTTGTTTGGCATGTGCCGATCATAGAGCCTTGAAACAACCGTTATCGCTTGGCTCCTACTACACTTGGCATAACTTCTTATAATAACAAATACATAGGTGCAGTGGCGACAGTCTTATCAAGAAAGCGTGTAAGAAAGTAAATCAGTAGACAATTTGCGCAAGAAAACAGCTGGTTAGCGAAACACGAGTGGCAAAATATGGCTAACTGTATTGCCTAAATTCTATAAAATACACATAATTTTTCGCACTTATATTCCAAAGCTCTTTATTCTTTGATTCTAATGATACCTGTGTTTGTTTTAGCAAACTTGCACTTTGTGCGCTGTGCCCTTATGTTATTATCACACAGCAATTAGAAGAAGCATATTCGTAGTCATTTTTGATATTCGTCTTTTATTATATTTATAACTTACATTTTTAATTCGTATATTTAGCAAGGAACAACTCATGGCAACTGACACTACTGCTCCACGTCACGAAAAGCTCATTATTTTAGGCTCAGGCCCTGCTGGCTACTCTGCCGCAGTTTATGCAGCACGCGCTAACCTTAAGCCAGTTATGGTTACTGGTATGGAAGTCGGTGGACAATTAACCACCACTACCGAAGTCGACAACTGGCCAGGCGATGCGCATGATTTGACAGGTCCTGCATTGATGGAACGTATGAAAGCGCATGCTGAGCGTTTCGGCACTGAACTGGTCTATGATCATATCAACGAAGTAAACCTAAACGAGCGTCCTTTTCAGTTGACAGGTAACAACGGTAGCTATACTTGTGACGCGCTCATTATCTCAACTGGTGCCTCTGCACAGTACTTGGGACTAGAATCAGAGACCAAGTTCAGAGGGCTTGGCGTATCAGCCTGCGCCACTTGTGATGGTTTCTTTTATAAAAACCAAAAAGTTGCGGTAATTGGTGGTGGTAATACAGCGGTTGAAGAAGCTTTGTACTTATCTAATATTGCGTCTGAAGTGACCTTAGTACATCGCCGTGATAGCCTACGCTCTGAAAAAATTCTGCAAGACAAGCTATTTGAAAAAGCCAAAAATGGCAATGTCAAAATCGAATGGAACCATCAAGTAAAAGAAGTGGTCGGTGATGACATGGGCGTCAATGGCGTCGTCATCGAATCAATGATTGATGGTAGCACCAAACAACTAGATACAATGGGTATGTTTGTCGCTATTGGTCATAAGCCAAACACTGACTTGTTCAAAGGTCAATTAGACATGAAGGATGGCTACCTGATCGTTAATAGTGGTTTGAATGGTAATGCTACTCAAACCAGTATTGAAGGTGTGTTTGCCGCAGGTGACGTAGCCGATCACGTTTACCGTCAAGCCATCACTTCTGCTGGTACAGGCTGTATGGCTGCGCTAGATGCTGAAAAGTACTTGGATGCACTGGGCGAAACCGTCGCTCGTGACCACACTTATGATTCAACACTAACTGCAGATAAAGAAGCCTAAATGGGCAACTTTACTCAACAGCACGATAAACACATTACGCCTGAGACTTTAAAAAGTCTTGGGCGTTATGACTTTCCTGATCCCATTTCTATCGATCCTGATGGTATTGGCATCGTCGCTATGGGGGGTGATTTAGCACCTGAAACACTGATATCAGCCTATGCTCAAGGGCTATTTCCTTGGTTTAACGAAGATGAGCCTATTGCTTGGTGGTGTCCTGAGCCGCGTTGTGTGATCGCCCCCTCGGCTTATCAACCGAGTAAGTCTCTACGTAAGCAAGCAAATCGCGAACGTTGGCAATTGACGCTTAATAAAGCTTTTGACGATGTCATACATGCCTGTAGCTTACCGCGCAGTGATGGCCTTAATGACAATCATCCCGAAGGTGAGCATACTTGGATTCATGATGAGATGATCGAAGCTTATACCAAATTGCATGCGCAAGGCTTTGCTCATAGCGTTGAAATTTGGGACGAGGCAGGTCAACTGATTGGCGGATTATACGGGTTAAAAATAAACGGCATCTATTTTGGTGAATCAATGTTTCATCGAGCATCTAATGCGTCAAAGCTAGCGTTTTGGGGCTTGATGCGGTTGTGTGAGCAAAGTGATGTCGCACTCGTTGACTGTCAGCTACCGAACGATCATTTGATGAGTTTAGGTGCGACTACCTTACCGCGTGCTGACTTTCTGACTCAGTTAGACAACCTAATTGGCAGCCAGTCTGTGCCATGGCAAAAGCATTCTCATAAATCGTTATCCGTATCGCTACTGGATAGCGAGTCGCCTTGGCAACTAGAGTTATGATTATCATAGCGAAAAAATAAGAGGTTATTATGGCACTTGATACATCGTTTCTATTGATTGGAGAGCTAGCAGCAAAGGCCAATACGACCAAAGATACGGTTCGCCATTACGAGCAATTAGGCCTGCTAAAATCTCGCAAGCGTCAGGCAGGCTCCCGTCTATATACCGAATTTCATCCAGAATGTATCGAACGCATAGAGCTGATCAAAAGTGCGCAAGCTATTGGCTTCACCCTTACCGAAATCAAAAATAGCTTGAATGATTATTATGATGGTCACTTGGATATTGATTCGCAGCTTGTACTAACACAGCAAAAATTAGAACAGGTTAAAAAACAGCAAGCCAATATCAGCATAATGGTGGAGTTACTGAGCGAACGCTTGGATATTTTAGGTCGAATGAAAGCCGATAGTGATTATCAGCTTGATGTGGAAGTCTGTAAAAAGAAAATTCCTTTGCAATAAAGCTTAGTTAATTCTGCTTTTATATCATAGCTGTTATAGCTACTTTTATCATCGCCGTTTATTTTTTATTAGGGCGTGTCCTCATTTTAAAAATGGTGATAAAAATGAGATAAATTGCCGTCAAACGAGGAAAATAGTGCAGATAATATCGAGATATTGACCAACTATTTGACGATGTTTGGCAAAATTTAGCTGTTTTTAGCCCATTTAGAGGACACTCGTTTGAATTGAGGACACGCCCTAAGCTTTACTCACTTCATTAAATATAAGTATGCTGCATGATTAATGCATCGACTGCTGGTTTATGTGGCACTTTATAATAGCCTTTGCGTCTATGAATGATGCTAAATGCTTGTTGCTCGTATAACGCTATCGCCGCTGTATTGTCTGCACGTACTTCTAACAAAAGACTCTCTACCTGATTAATCTGTAACAGCTCATGCAGTTTATTCAATACCTGCGAAGCGATACCTTGGCGTTGGTACTTTGGATCAGTTCCGATACGTAACACCTCTGCTTGCTCAAAAGTCGTTTGATATAAACAATAGCCAACAACTATTTCACGATGAGAGACACTCTCTTCTTTGGCTTGATCGTAAGCAATTAGTAAACTAATACTGTCCTGCTCAAGCAACTCAACCAATGTTTTCTGATTCCAAGCATCATCTGGTTGCACCGTCGCTTCTATATTAGCGACAGTTTGAATGACGTATTCGAGTTCTACTGCATTCGTTGGTAATACTTCTATCGCAAACATGACGTTCCTTTTACACGATTATGATTAAGCTGTTTTTATTATTACATTATACTTAGATGATACGTGTAGAGCTTGCCACACGCTTATTCATGTAGCCCTGTACTTATACAATCAACTTTCCTCCACAAAAAAAGGCCACCCTAGATAGGATGGCCTTTTTTATGACTAATTCATAAGCTCATTGCTGAGTCTTAAGTCTTAGT
>NZ_JADQAM010000044.1:0-63904 GCF_022129405.1 Psychrobacter sp. Ps2
ATGGCTTTGATTCCTTGCAAATATAGACAGTATATAGCGTTAGACCCTACGCCAGCATGAATAATGTCCATTACACCATATTTTCGAATATAAAGGTGATGCGATACCGTTTGACACAATAAAGTTGCAAGACAGCCCTTCACATTGGCAGTAGATTTCTATAAAATACCGACCATGTGGTTTCTTTGCTATGTTTTTTCATAGCATGCGTTGAACGAAAGCGGGTGTTCTAAAGATGAGTCCTACTACTATTGCTTATGGTTACTTAGCCATTGCCATCATTTGTGAAGTGATCGGCACTACTTTTTTGATGAAGTCAGAGCAGTTCACCCGTTTGGTGCCAACTTTGATGATGGGCGCGCTCTATGCGGTTTCATTTTATCTAATGGCTCAGACGCTTAAGACCATACCGCTAGGTATTGCGTACGCGCTGTGGGGCGGGCTTGGGATTGTGCTGACATCACTCGCTGGTGTGGTGCTATTCAAGCAAAATCTTGATACAGCAGCAGTGGTCGGTATCGCGATGATCGTCGGCGGTGTTGTTGTGATGAACTTATTGTCTAATTCTGTGGTGCATTGATATGGAAAATGCTTATAAGCGTAAAAAACAGCCAGAAGTCATTCGTCGTGCGTTGTTAGATCAAGCAGCACGTATCACATTGGAGCAGGGCTTATCTAAAGTGACGTTTCAGGCAGTCGCTGATGCGGTTGGGGTGACAAAGGGTGGGGTGATGCATCATTTTTCTACCAAAAACGCACTCGTGCTAGAAGTTTTCAATGATGCAATGGCTAAGTTTGAGGCAGAAGTAAACGCAACAATGGCTGATGACCCTGTTAAGTACGGTTCATTTACCCGCGCTTATATAGATGCCACTATCAGCCTCGGCGAGCAAGGGCAGGAAGAATACGATAATCAAGCGACCTTATATGTGCTGATGCTAGGCGATAGTGAGCTGCGTGAGTTGTGGGCTAAGTGGGCGAATGAGCAACTCAAAAAACATGCGGCAACGGATAATACCGAGACGTTATGTATGGTTCGCCTTGTCGCTGACGGTATTTGGCTCTCAGACTTTTCAGGTATCGATATCGCAGACAAACAATCATTACGTGATCGCTTGATAAAAATGACACAACGAGACTTTGATTTATAAAACGATGCTGATTTATAAAATAATTTTTATTTCACTATTTAAAGACTAAATTTCGAAACTTAACTAACGACGACACTATTCGGCTTCAGTACTTTTACATAGTTACTTTTATATAGCTACTTTTGCCAATCGTCCTAAGGAGAATTTATGACTGATTTTAATAATTTGACAGATATTATCGATTTAGACCAAGTACAAACAGCTTATATCAACGGTCGTTATCTAGCGGTTGATAAGTCGCTGATGACTTTTGAAGATATCAATCCAGCCACTGGTGAAGTATTGGCAACGATTCAGCAAACCAGCAATGAGCAAATTGACGAGGCGGTAAAAGCCGCACATAAAGGTCAAAAAGTTTGGGCGGCGATGACAGCAGTTGAGCGTGGTCGCATTTTATCAAAGGCTGTTGAGATATTGCGTACGCGCAATGATGTGTTGGCACTACTTGAGACCAAAGACACAGGTAAAGCCTACTCTGAGACGAAGTACGTCGATATCGTCACTGGTGCTGATGTCGTTGAATACTATGCAGGTCTGGCACCGATGATTGAGGGTCGTCAGATTCCATTACGTGATACTAGTTTTGTATACACTCGCCGCGAGCCACTTGGCGTGGTCGCAGGTATTGGCGCATGGAACTATCCGATTCAAATCGCGATGTGGAAAGCGGCGCCTGCACTGGCTGCCGGTAATGCGATGATTTTTAAACCATCAGAAGTGACACCGTTGACGGCACTAAAACTGGCAGAAATATTGACCGAAGCTGGATTGCCAGATGGTGTGTTTAACGTCGTACAAGGTAACTATGAAGTGGGTCAAGCGCTGACCGAACACCCAGATATCGCAAAAGTATCGTTCACAGGTGGCGTACCGACTGGCAAAAAAGTCATGTCGAGCGCGGCAAGCTCATCTCTAAAAGACGTAACTTTAGAGCTTGGCGGTAAATCACCTTTGATCATATTTGATGACGCAGATATCGATACCGCTGCTGACATCGCTATGATGGCCAACTTCTACAGTACGGGTCAGGTATGTACCAACGGTACGCGCGTATTCGTTCCTAAAGCGTTACAAGCTAAGTTCGAGCAAGCTATCTTAACTCGTGTTGAGCGTATTAAACTAGGCGACCCTATGGATGAGAACATCAATATGGGTCCACTGGTTAGCTTCCCGCATATGGAAAGAGTGCTTGGCTATATCGAGCAAGGTAAAAAAGGCGGCGCGCGTCTGCTAACAGGTGGCGAGCGCGTTACAACGAACGAGCTTGCAAACGGCGCATTTGTCGCACCGACAGTATTTACTGATTGCACGGACGATATGACTATCGTACGCGAAGAAATCTTTGGCCCAGTGATGTCGATATTGACTTATGAGACTGAAGAAGAAGTGATTCGCCGTGCCAATGATACCGAGTATGGTTTGGCTGCAGGAGTCGTGACTGCAGATCTAAAACGCGCGCATCGAGTCATCGCTCAGATAGAAGCTGGCATCTGCTGGTTGAATACATGGGGCGAGTCGGCAGCACAAATGCCAGTTGGCGGCTATAAGCATTCTGGTATCGGCCGCGAAAACGGTATCGAAGCACTCGAACATTATACTCAGACCAAATCTATCCAAGTAGAGTTGGGTGCGTTTGAATCTGTCTTTTAATCAATCTTATTGAGAAAAACGAAGCCAGTAAGACTGCTTATCAGCTTTAATTTAGCCTTTTTAGGACACCTTACTGACCCTAAACGATTTATGTTTTTTCAATATTATGGAGTATGTTATGACATCAACCACACCTGAGTATGACTATATTATTGTTGGAGCAGGCTCAGCAGGAAATGTGCTGGCCACACGTCTGACCGAAGATGCCAGTATTAAAGTACTGCTGTTAGAAGCAGGTCGTCCAGATTATCGTTTTGACTTCCGTACCCAAATGCCAGCTGCGCTTGCTATGCCGCTACAAGGGACGACTTATAATTGGGGCTACAAGACAGATCCTGAGCCATATATGAACAACCGTGTCATGGACTGTGGCCGCGGTAAAGGGCTAGGTGGCTCATCATTGATTAACGGTATGTGCTACATCCGTGGTAATGCGCTAGATTTTGATGACTGGTCTAAGATAAAAGGCCTGTCAGACTGGACGTATTCGGATTGCTTACCGTACTTTAAAAAGCTAGAAAACTGTGACGCTGGCGAGAATGACTATCATGGCGTGGGCGGACCTGTTGAAATGACTACCTCAAAGCCAGGAGTCAATCCACTGTTCCAAGCTATGATTGAAGCGGGCGTACAAGCGGGCTATCCACGTAGCGAAGATCTAAACGGCTATCAGCAAGAAGGTTTTGGTCCGATGGATCGATTTGTGACACCTAATGGTCGCCGTGCGTCAACGGCTCGTGGCTATCTTGACCGTGCCAAACCACGTAGTAACATTACGATTTTGACAGGTGCATTGACTGACGTGATTTTATTCGACGGCAAGCGCGCTGTCGGTGTCAAAGTCGAACACGAAGGCCAGACCAAAAACTTTCATGCCGCTCGCGAAGTAATTGTCTCATCTGGTGCGATTGCCTCGCCGCAACTACTGCAGCGCTCAGGTATCGGTCCTGGTCAGTGGCTAAAAGACGCTGGCGTGACCGAAATATTGGATCTGCCAGGTGTTGGTAATAATTTACAGGACCATCTAGAGCTGTATATGCAGTATGAATGCAAACTGCCAGTGTCAATCGCGCCTGCCAATAAATGGTGGAATAAGCCTGCAATTGGTGCAGAATGGTTATTCAATGGCACAGGTCTTGGTGCGTCTAATCAATTCGAAGGTGGCGGTTTTATCCGTACGGATGAGAAGTTTACCCATCCAAATATTCAGTATCATTTCTTGCCACTAGCCGTACGCTACGATGGCCGCAGTGCTGTAAAATCACACAGCTTCCAAGCACACGTCGGCTCACTGCGCTCACCGAGCCGTGGCCGCGTCAAGCTAAAATCACGTGATCCGAAAGCACATCCAAGTATCTTATTTAACTACATGTCGCATGATCAAGACTGGCAAGAGTTCCGTGCTGCAATGCGTATCACGCGTGAGATCATGCATCAGCCAGCGCTTGATCCTTATCGTGGTCGCGCGATTGCACCGACCGATGATTTGGTCACCGACGCTCAATTAGATGAATACGTACGCAATCATAGTGAGACGGCTTATCATCCATCTTGTACCTGTGCGATGGGCGAAGATAACGATTCGGTAGTGAATGGCGAAGGTCTGGTACATGGTATCGATGGTTTGCGCGTTGTCGATGCGTCTATCATGCCCAATATTATCAGTGGCAATCTCAATGCTACAACTATTATGCTCGCCGAAAAAATCGTCGACAAGATGAGAGGCGTACAGTTGCCACGTTCAACGGCAGATTATTACGTGGCCAATGGTGCACCGCTGCGCTCAGAGCCGATGCGTGATTATCTCTCGACAGTGTAGGCTGCGATATAAGCCTGCATACAGGATACTGAATAAATAACGATATGAGAAAATTTTAACCAAAAGGCCTTTCCAAGTAGAGGCCTTTTCTATCAGCGCTAACGTATTAGAATAATGAATACCGTTCAGGTTGAATTTGTTTATAATTTTATTAGCTTTTTATTTATTGGTACTGCTTTGTCCGTCATGCGGTTGGTTCCACGTTATACGGTTATAGATCATCAGTCTACTATTAGACGATGCCGGACAAAGCAATATCGGACCCTGTTTAATTTATCTATTGAGGTCTTTTATGTACAGTTCGCCATCACAAGATGTGACGAAACCTCTGACCCTAAACAAAACCGTGTTTATGGGCTCAGCTATTATTTCTATTTTATTGATAATCTGGACCATCGCTTTTCCAGATTATAGTGAGGCCTTGTTGAGCGCGAGCATGACTTGGGTATCAGACAAGTTTGGCTGGTATTATATGTTGGTGGTTGCCGCTTATAGTATCTTCGCGTTGTTTGTTGGTTTTTCTAAGTACGGTGATATAAAGCTTGGTCAAGACCACGAAAAAGCGCAATTTCCATTTTTAGCGTGGGCGGCCATGCTGTTCTCAGCGGGTATTGGTATTGACCTGTTGTTCTTTGGTGCCTCTGAGCCTTTGATGCATTATTTGACCCCTCATACAGGCCTAGAGCCTGCTAGTGCTGAGGCCATGCGTGAAGCGCTTGCTCAGACCTTCTTGCACTGGGGTCTACATGGTTGGGGTATTTATGCACTAATCGGTATGGCGCTGGCTTACTTTGCTTATCGCAAAAACATGCCACTCGCGCTACGCTCGCCGCTAACACCGATATTCGGTGAACGCTTAATCAAAGGTTGGTTAGGCGATGGTATTGATACCTTCGGCGTCGTCTGTACGTTGATGGGTATTGCGACCAGTTTGGGTATTGGGGTATTGCAGGCCAATGCTGGCTTGACCCATGTGTTCGGTATCGAATCTAGCAAAACGGTTCAGGCGCTCATCATTGTAGGTGTTGTCGCTGCCGCCGCTATTTCTGCGATGACAGGTGTCGAAAAAGGCGTTCGTCGTCTATCTGAATTCAACATGCTGTCGTCAATACTGTTGTTGCTTGCCATATTGGTTATGGGCAATACGGTGTATCTATTAAATACCTTTACTCAAAATATCGGTCAATATTTCCAAACCATCATTTATAAAACCTTTGACGTTTATGCTTATGACGGTGCTGCTGGTGCCGAGTGGAAATCTTGGTGGACGATATTTTTCTGGGCATGGTGGGTTGCTTGGGCACCGTTTGTCGGTCTGTTTATCGCGCGTATTAGCCGTGGCCGTACTCTACGTGAGTTTGTATTTGGTGTGATGTTTATTCCGCTTGGTTTTATCTTCGCATGGTTCTCTATCTTTGGTAATTCAGCGATAGATTTGGTTGCCAATGGCGCAACAGAGCTTGGCGAAATCGCGGTCAATGATGCGGCAATGGGCATGTTTGCGCTGTTTGAATACTTCCCTTACAGTGAAGTATTGTCATTTGCTGGTGTGGTTATTGGTCTTATTTTCTTTGTGACTTCTGCTGACTCAGGCGCGTTAGTACTAGCGAACTTGAGCTCAAGAGGTATGACCAATGATACCGATGCTCCTGTTTGGTTACGTCTGTTTTGGGCAGCAGCCACTGGTCTTATTACGTTAGGACTGCTATTTGCAGGTGGTTTTGCCTCATTGCAATCTGTTTCTGTCATTGCAGGCTTGCCATTCTCTATTATTCTTGTGCTCTACATGATGTCTATGTGGAAGTCGTTAAAAGAAGAAGGCAATAAGCGTAAAGCAAGTACAATCGGCACGGCAAATGTGTTGGACAGTGGGAAGAGCTGGAAAGCGCGCTTGCAACGTATTGTGAGTTTCCCAGGCCATGCACAGGTTGAAAAATTCTTGCATAATGTCGTGATGCCAGCGATGTCTGAGGTCGAAAAAGAGTTTAAAGCAGGTGGTCTTAAAACCTCATTAGATACCAAAAACCTTGCTAGTATCGGCGAAGATATCGATGCAGGTATGGATCAAGACAGTGGTCAGGTAGACGGTCTAAAGCTGCGTGTCGGTCATGGTGACGAAGATGACTTTATTTATGAAGTCAATCTGATTAAAGCTCATCGTCCTAACTTTACATTGAGCACATCTACCAAGCACGCAGAGTACTACTACCGTGCGGAAGTGTTCTTAAGTGAAGGCTCGCAAGAGTATGACTTGGTTGGCTACTCAAAAGAGCAGGTATTGGTTGATATCTTAAATCAGTACGAGCGCCATTTGCAGTATCTGCATTTAGAGCGTTAATCAGACACATTTTTTAAGTAAAACTATTAGTAAAAATGTCCCCATAAGTTGCACGCAGCTTATGGGGTTTTTTTATGGATAACTATTTATAAATAACTATCGTTTGAATTGAGGGTATATCCCAAATAAGTGGCAAACAAGCGCCGCAAATATAAGGTAAAATTCATTAAGATTAAATTGATCGACTGATACGCATCTACGTATTAGCAAAGGATACACTTGTGACCAAATTAAAGTACATAGCACATTACTCAGAGCAGATTCAAACTCAAGCTGCTCAGCTTATAACTGATGGTAGGTTGGGCGAGTATCTGGAAAAAAAGTACCCGACTCAGCATCAAATCCAAAGCGACAAAGCGCTCTATCAGTATATAAATGAGATAAAAACCCAATACATGCGTAAGATTGGTCAGCTATCAAATGTCAGCTATAGCAGTAAGCTCAAGGTTTTAAAACATGCCCTAGGTATCCATACGACGCAATCACGTGTACAGGGCAGTAAGCTTAAATCGCACAATAGCATCACGGTAGCCAGTCTATTTCAAGACGCGCCGCCAGAGTTTTTGCGCATGATAGTGGTGCACGAACTCGCCCATTTTAAAGAGCATGAGCATAACAAAGCGTTTTATCAATTATGCTGCCATATGGAGCCCGAGTATCATCAATTTGAGCTGGATACACGCCTGTGGTTACACTGGCGAGAGTTGTAGCCCTAATATAGTCAAATCTATATAAATCCGTTACATCGTTATTCTCGCTAAGCATACTAATGTATAACTTGCACTCGGTTGCCTTGTGCTGCTTTTAAATTGAATCGACTATAGTATGAATAGCAACCTGAATAACGTTCGTAGTAATGTTAATAACAGCCATATAAATATCGTGTTCTTCTCTGTAGCAATCATCTGAGCCGATAGGGTGTGTCCTCAATTCAATTGATCATATCTAAATGGGCTAAAAATGGCTAAATTTTGCCAAACATCGTTAAATAGCTGGTTAATATCCCGATATGATCTGCGCTATTTTCCTTGTTTGACTGCAATTTATCTCATTTTTATCAACATTTTTAAAATGAGGACACGCCCTAGAATTACGTTATAATCCTAACCACATACGATATAGTCCATAAAAGGTTGTAAACAATGATCAATACTAAAATATATAAAGCCATTTACACCTTAGCCGAAGAATTATTAGAAGCGGATCGCAGAGGCAATCAAGAGAAATTTGATTCGCTATATGCTGAACTAAACGCCATTTGTACCGACAATGAAGGCACTGACAAAGACCACCCAGAACAATGGGAAACACTGGCTGACTTTACTGAAGATTTGGACGCAGCACTGGTGATTTATGACAAAGCATTGGCCAAGGCTACTGCCATTAATTCAAAAGATCATATGTCATCGATTGCTTTTTCTATGGCGGTGCTACAGCTTGAGACAGGCGAAAAAGAAGCTGCTATCCAAAGTCTGCAAAATGCCAAAATCACAGCCAATAAAATAGAAGATAAAGAGTTCAAGGTTGAGATTGATGAGATGCTTACGAAGCTATTGGCAGAGTAGTTTGGTTTATAGTCAATCCTCTATAAATTGGGGACGGTGTCAGTCTGGCTCAGCCTGCTATTTGTAGTACTTTCGCTCGGCTTCCTTGTATCCAAGTTATATTGAACCGACTATAAATAGGGCAATCCGATATGCAAGACATACCTGTGGTAATCGTTGGTGGTGGGTTGAGTGGATTATATGCTGCCTTCTTATTAGAGCAAAAGGGTATAGCGTATAGATTGCTAGAGGCGCTTGATACCGTGGGTGGTCGCATTGCAGTTGCTAAATATCCAGATGCGCATGCTACTAATAACAATACTGATATCGAACAAAAAGAATCAAGCGCCGCGTTTGATTTAGGACCGTCTTGGTTTTGGCCGGATTATCAGCAGCAATTAAGCCGTCTTATTGAGACATTGGGTCTATCGCGCTTTGCTCAATCTGAAGCAGGCGACATGATGGTTGAGCGCGCTGCCAACCAGCCACCTGTGCGTATGCAGGGTTACAAAAGCGCACCACCTTCTGTGCGGCTAGTCGGTGGTATGGCTGCTTTGATTGATGCGCTATATGCTCGCCTAGATGCTAGTTGTATTATTACCAGTCAAACGGTAAGGCAGTTGAACAAGACGTCTCAACATATCGAAGTACAGAGCGAAGATACTTCTGGACATGTGAACGGACATGTGACTACGCTCCGAGCGCAGCATGTGCTACTTGCATTACCGCCTCGATTGGTAGAAGGTCAGATAGTATTTCAGCCAGCGCTACCGCAAGACTTAAGTGAACAGTGGCGCGAGACAGCCACTTGGATGGCTCCCCATGCCAAATATGTCGCTGTTTATGAATCACTATTTTGGCGAGATGTTGGTCTCTCGGGTGCCGCGCGCAGTGCGATAGGGCCGCTTACTGAGATACATGATGCCTCTACGCTAGAGGGCGATGGGGCATTGTTTGGCTTCTTTGGCATTCCTGCTCAAGTACGTCAGAGCGTCTCTGATACGGTGCTAAAAGAACATTGCCGTGCCCAGTTAGTGCGACTATTTGGTGAGCAGGCAAGTACTCCGAAAGCTGAATATCTTAAAGACTGGGCACAGGATCCATTAACAGCGATGCCTGCTGATACCAACGGTAACGGTCAGCATGCAGTAGCACCGCAGTCCATACCAAAAACTGGCATGTGGCAAGACTGTCTAACAGGTTGTGGTAGTGAGTGGTCAGCGCATTTCCCTGGCTATGTCGCTGGAGCAATTGATGCAGCAACCGTCGCTGTACAAAGCCTACCTGCTGATATTTTGTGCCAGTAATTATTAGGGTGCTGTTGTAAGCTATCATAAAAGCCATTCAACATGACTAAGAAATTCGTCATCCAATAGGATAGTCGATGAATGACTCGCTCAAACAAACCAGTATTCACAAAACTACTACTTGGCTGGTGCCCTTCATTTGTCTACTGGCAGGCGGTGCACTCACTGGTATCTCGACCAATGTGGCAAAGTACGCTATCGATGTTGGTCTAACCCCATTAGGGTTTTTGTTTTGGTCGATTATTGGTGCTGCTGTTATTTTATTACTAGTAGCGCTCATCAGAAAAGAACTCCCTCCTCTTAATGCGCGCAGCTTAGAGTATTACTTTGTCGCGGCGCTGGTCAGTGTCGCGGCCGCCAACTTACTGTTATTTTCTGCCATTCCTCATGTGGGCGCAGGTTTCGTCGCCTTAATCCTCTCATTGCCGCCACTGCTAACTTATCTTGGTGCGCTGTTACTACGTATAGATCAATTTTATATTGTCCGTGCGCTTGGGGTCATCGCGGCACTCATCGGGGCAGGAGCATTAGCCGTGCATAAATTCTCTGCGCCAGATTCTAGTGTGTTTTGGATTTTAATCGCGCTTTTTGGTCCAGTGCTACTCGCTATTGGCAATATATATCGGACGTTACGCTGGCCTGATAATGCGTCTTCTGGCGCACTCGCTCCAGGTATGTTGATTGCGGCAGCGCTGCTGCTAGGTTTATTCAGTATGATGTCAGATTTCTCTATTGCTGTACCTTTAGAGAATTGGCTACCGCTAAGCATGATAGCTATACAAGCATGCGTATTTGCTGGACAGTTTTTACTGTTATTCCTATTGCAAAAGACAGGTGGGCCCGTGTTGCTGAGTTTGTTAGGTGCGGTAGGAGCCATTGTCGGCGTACCCGTCGCTATTTTTTTGCAAGGGGAGAGTCCACCAGAAGGTCTATTTTTAGGTGCTACGTTGATAGCCATTGGCGTGGTATTAGTGACATGGGGCGGTGTAAAAATAGCAAAAGTAAAATAAGAGATTTAATAAATGTGTATAAGCGATAGCATTAAACTATAGAGTTATTAAAACCGTTACTGCCTAATGCGCACTTTTTATCTCGCTCTGGTTGTCAGTATCTAGATTATCAATAGCTGCTATGACTCAATAATTGGTTACGATTAACTTAAATCACTTTTTGTGGATACGACAAAAAAGGAGTATAAGTATCGTGGTTATCGTTGTCATGGACTCAGGCTATGAATGCAGCCACGCGTTATCGATTATTAAACAATTTTACGATTCTCATTAGTGTCATCGGGGTAGCGATTGCCTTGTTAGATAGTGGTTTTACACTACCAACGTGGCTCCAGCAAGTATTCCATATTTTCTATTTGGTCATCATCTTTCTCAGCTTTATGGTGACCGCTGGTCGTTACATCTATACTAAAAAGCCATTAACGCTTAATAAGGTCGTCGTCTTTGACGCACTGACTAGCATTGCCATCATCATTTTATTGACCGCGCATTTTACGGACTTAGTACGTTCAGGCTTATCTGCTGCCGTTGATGGCTTTGTCGCAATAAAGATAGCGGTGTTTGTCACCTTCGTCCGCGAACTCTCCGATCATAATTTCAATCTCAATCGTACCTTTCTACACCCTGCGCAGTTTTTTATTCTAAGCTTTTTAGTCGTGGTGCTGGTTGGCGCCTTGCTATTGATGATGCCCAATGCGACGACGCAGCCGCTGTCTTTTGTTGATGCGCTTTTTACCGCGACCAGTGCGGTTTGTGTGACAGGGCTTATCGTAGTGGATACTGCCACCTATTTTACGACTTTTGGCCAAGTCATTATTATGGGGCTGATACAAATTGGCGGTTTGGGTATTTTGACCTTTGTGACCTATTTTAGTTATTTTTTTAAGGGTGGTGTCAGCTATGAGACACAAGCCAGCATCAGCGAGATGTCTTACATGCGTGGTATGGGTGATGTGGTGTCGACACTCAAGTCTATCTTATACGTCACATTTGCTGTCGAGGCGGTAGCGGCTGCGCTGATTTATATCAGTATTTATGACATACCCAATATGGATTGGTCTGAGCAGTTATTTTTTTCAGTCTTTCATGCGATTTCTGCTTTTTGTAATGCTGGGTTTTCTACCTTTAGTGCTGGCTTGTACGATGATTCGCTACGTTTTAATTATTCGCTACAGCTGATTCTGGCGATGACATTTATCTTCGGTGGTATGGGTTTTACCATCGTGGTCAATGTGCTTAGGTATTTACGTTATCGTGCTCAGCGGCTGATAAATCGCCATGACCAACGCTATATTTATCAGCCTTGGTTACTTAATATTAATAGCCGTATTACTTTGATTACCACAGGCGCATTATTGCTGGTCGGTCTGATTGGCGTGATGATATTTGAATACAATAATGTGCTCGCCGACCATACCAGTTTCCTTGGTAAGCTCGTAACTGGGTTCTTTACGGCGGCTACCCCGCGTACGGCAGGGTTTAATGTGATTGATATGGGTGAGCTGACGTTTCCAACGGTAATGCTGACGATATTTCTGATGTGGATTGGTGCGTCACCAAACTCGACAGGTGGTGGTATCAAGACCAGTACCTTTGCGATTGCTCTATTGAATACATTAAGCCTAGCTCGTGGTCAGACCAAGATAGAGGTGTTTAAACGGGAAATTGCGGAGATTTCAGTTCGACGCGCATTTTCTATTATGTGGTTGTCGCTACTGGTCATCGGTACGGGCGTGACGCTCATCAGTTATGATCAGCCAGAGCTTGATTTGATTAAAGTGGTATTTGAGTGCTTCTCAGCTTATAGCACGGTGGGCCTAAGTTTAAACCTGACAGCAGACTTATCAGATTTTAGTAAAATAGTGGTTTCGGTCATTATGTTCGTTGGCCGCGTCAGTATGCTGACGATATTTATTGCACTGCTAAAAAATATGCGTCAACGTAATTATCGCTATCCTACTGAAGAGATTACGATTAACTAATCCGTCGTAAACAGACTATGTCATTCTTAATAAATAGCAAAAAATACTAAAAAAGGTTGTTTAAGTTATGAAGTACATCATCGTAGGACTAGGAAATTTTGGTGCATCATTGGGATCGGCATTGACCAGTCAAGGTCATGAAGTGATTGCTATTGATAGTAGTATGCAACGGGTTGAAGCGTATAAAGAAGTGATTTCGCATACGCTGTGTATGGATGCCACGGACGAGTATACGGTTAGCGGTCTACCAATCGTTGATACCGATATTGTCATCGTGGCGATTGGCGAAGATCAAGGTGCCAATGTCATGGCAACAGCGCTATTTAAAACGTTAAAAGCCAAACGTTTAATCAGCCGTAGTATCAATCCGCTACACGAAAAAGTCCTGCAAGCTATCGGCGTGGATGATTTGATTCACCCTGAAAAAGAAGCGGCCAATCGCTGGGTCAAACGACTGTCGTTACGCTACTTTGTCGATTCGTTCGAATTGAGCGATAACTTCAGCATGGTAGAGATTAAGATTCCAAATGTGTTGATTGGTAAGACTGTTGACGACTTACAGTTAGAGCAAAAGTTCAATATCCGATTGCTTAGTACGTTGCGCTATGAGTATTATGAAGACAGTTTTGGTCGTACGCAGAGCAAGCCTAGCATTCAAGGTTTGGCAACGCCTGAGCAAGTACTGCAAGAGCGCGATGTACTGGTGATTTATGGTGCCAACAAACACATCAATCAGTTCTTACGTAGTGTGGGTGTGAAAATAAAATAGCAGCTTGTCGTCGCAGTGATACCAGAAGGTATAGGGAAATGATTATGAATACACGTAATATGTCTGTCCTACTGATCGCTATAATGGCATTACTGTCAGGTTGTGATCAGTCCGCGCAAGATCCGAACGTTCTTCTGTCCGAGCATCAAAAAGACCCAATTAAAGAGTTGGCGATTACCTCAGACGTGGATCACAGTCAGTTTGGTTACAAGCAAACCTTTTATGTGCCGATTTACTCTGATATCTATACCGATAGAGACGCTCGCAAAGTGCTGCTATCGGCGACGCTGAGTGTACGTAACACCACGCTCAAAAAGTCACTGTATATTAATAAAATTGATTATTATGATACAGATGGAGCATTGGTCAAATCATATCTAGATAAGCCTATCGAGCTACCAGCGATGGCGACGCTTAACTATATCGTCGAAAAAGAAGAGGATAAAGGCGGGTCGGGCGCTAATTTTATCATCGAAGTCGAAGGTGTAGATGAAACGGTTAAACCAGTGATAGAAGCAGTCATGATTGGCAACTTTAGCAATAAAGGATTTGCCTTTAGTACAGAAGGCACGCCCGTGTTACATTGAGAGAGATAATCGGTACGTAGTTCAGAGCATTAAAAGAGCACTGTAGCATAGGTGGAAGTAATTTCTACTTTGCTAACTAGCGATGATCGTATAAATGTATTAAACGAATCAACATGGACAGTTCAATTCAAGGAAGAGTTATGTCTGCAACCAAAGAAGAAATCAGCGCCTTTATGGCATTGGAGTTCCCCCAAACCAAATGCGTCGTCGAGACGGTCAACGAAAATGGTGCGACCTTATCGCACGAGATTGGCATAAACGAGCTGCGTCCCGGTGGCACAGTTTCGGGACCTGTCATGATGGCCGTGGCTGATGTCGCCATCTATGTGGCGATACTCGGAAGAATAGGCATCGTCCCACTGACAGTGACGACAAGTCTGACCATCAACTTTTTGCGTAAACCATCAGCAGATGCTCGTATTATCGCCGAATGTACCTTGATGAAAGTAGGACGCACATTGATAGTAGGTGAGGTGTCTCTTTATTCAGAAGGCTCGGATGATGTCGTGGCTCACGTAGTCGGCACGTATTCGGTGCCGCCTAAGCGTACTTAAAACTAGGGTGTGTCTTCATTTCATAAGTCAAGGTGCTTGATGAAATAGCTAAACTCACTCATTCACTAGGATCTGAACCTGGTGGAAAGTTATGGCGTAATTGCGCAACATTAGCAGTCGTGACGGTGTCAGTGAAGTTGTTCAAATCGCTATGTACGTACTGTGTGACAGCTGCTATTTGTTCATCACTCATTATGCGGTGGAATGATGGCATGCCGCGTAAGCCATTGATAATGATACTAATAATATAATATTTCGATTGCATCTTACTGTTATTGGCTAGTGGTGGATAGTAGCCTGCGCCTTGCGCACCTTCACCTTTTTGCATATGACAACCAGCACAAGAATCATCGTAGAGCTTTTTGCCATTGGTGGTAAGGAATCCTGTCTTACCTTGCGAGCTACCTTCAAATTTAGTGAGCCATCTCTGCATGCTGGCATCATCGTTCATTTTTAGTATTGAGCCTACATCGACGATATTGGTAGTAGGTTTAGCCAATTCTGCTTTGGACATATATACGCCGCCCCATGCGCCCTGATTGCGACTGGCCTGATTATCAAAACTGTTGTCGAATATCATTGGTGCTGTCTGCGGGTTGGCGATAGTAATTGCGTTTTTTACCTTGTACTGACTACAGCCTGACAACGTTGTTAACACTATCGATCCGCCGACCATAAGCATCATTATTGCCTTGCTCGAGCTGAGCGAGCTAGATAATTTGATTGAGTTTGCTGTCACTACGTTCATAATTATTCCTAATGTGCCTAGTCTCATTGTTATCATCCTTGCTTGAACGGCAGAGTTGTTATTCAAAGCTCATTACTCAAAAACTAGCTATCCAAGCTTTTTAGCCTTTTGATGTAAGCGTTTGGCAGCATCCATACCGGATAATATCGCGCCCTCTTGCCACGCAGGAATATGTGAGCAATGCTCTCCTGCTAGTACAATACAATGATCAATCTCGCAAAGCGTATCGTAATACTGCTCACGACTGGACTCGCTCCAGATACCATAACAGCCAAGCGACCAAGGGATACGGTGCCATGCTACGGATGTGCCCGAACGGAACTCTTTGGTATATTGCGGATGAATCTGTTTGCCATAGGCGAGCGCGGCATTGATACGTTCTTTGGGGGTTAATGAGTTAAATTTGTATGAGGCTTCCCCAAATCCATAAGCACCAAGCAACACACCTGAGCCTGAGCTAAACATATCTTGTGAAGGGTAGGAGATTTGTGAGATAGGCATATCGGTATAAGTGATGCCGCCATAGATCCATTCATCTTCTTCCCAAAACCGCCGTTTAAACTCCAAACCTACTTTGTACGAGCTGTCATAAGGAACGGCTGCCATCGCTTGTTTCATTGGCGCGGAGACATTGATATCAATCTGCGTCAATATGGACAAAGGAATCGTACAAATGCACCAATCTGCTCGCACGGTTTTGGTGGCACCGTCAGGGCTGTTGCTATCGACATAGTCAACGGTAACCCCAGTTTCATCTTGATTGATTTTGGTGACTTTGGCATTGAAGGTAATCATATCTCGACATTCACGTGTGAACGCATCACCGATTTTCCCCATACCGCCGACAGGCTGAAACATCGTTGGTTGATGCACATGCACGGTATAGTTGCTATAAATATCCGACCACATACCTGAGTCTAATAATTTGTCCATCGGTATAGGCGCTGAAGGCTTGGCATCTGGCATAAGACCACCACCCGGATACACACTATAGCCACGATGCTTACCCGTTTCATGGCTTTTGACGTAACGGTAGTTGGTATCTAACACGCCCCAGCCCTTGAGACCTTCGAGGATTTTTTCTTTGTCCTCTTCATCAACGGTACTATCGAGACTGCCTTTATTGACGGCTTTAGACAATAACTCTGACACATAACCGCGTATATCGCTTTGTACTTCACCTAAGCGCTGCGGCGCTCCACCGAAGTGGTTGGTACGATGTAGATAAGCACGATCGTTGGTCTGGATAAAAGGCTGCAATGCCACACCGAACTTTTTGCAGTAATGAAAGACCGCGTAGTGATGGATGGGCAATCGCCATGGACCACCGTTAAAGTAATTGCCTTTTTCAAAGTCGCAAGTGACCTCAGCACCGCCAAGCTCAGTATATTTATCACCGCTATTGAGCGTCCAGCTGCGGCCACCGCCACGGTTTTGGTACTCAAGCACGGTCACTTTGTAGCCTGCTTTGCGTAGCTCATAGGCGGCAGTCAGACCACCCAATCCTGCACCCAATATCACGATACTGGCACCAGCTGGTGCGCCTTTGAGATTCATCTCTTCTTTAAAGCTCGACTCAGAAGCAAACCCCAACGTGGTCATCGCTTGATACATCGCGGTCGCGCCTGCCGTCTTGCCTATCATTGAGAGCAGTTGTCGCCGCGTAGGGGATTGGAGCAGGTCATTCATAGGACTATCCTTATCGTGCTAAGTCTTTGCATCATTATAAAAAGCGAAGATTAGAGCGCATTTTTTATAGTTAGTTCTAATGCCAATTCTTATGGCTAGCTTTTTTCTTTTATCACACGCGTGACATCCGCCGCGCTGACATCGCTGTTGGGTAAACCACCAAAGGTGACTCGTACGTAGTTAGTAATATTAGCAATCTGCGCAGGACTTAAGTCTTCTGAAAAACCAGGCATTTTTGGTGCTGTGTTAAAGGCACCTTTTGCCCCAAATGCAATGACGCCAATCAGTGCATCAGGTTTTACGCGGCGAATACTACTCAAACCAACGATGGATGCATAACGCGCATCGGGCTGGGCGTAACCATCGACGCCATGACAGCTGGCGCAATGTGTCAGATATAAGTCTTTTGGCGAGTTGCTGTTCAGACCGTTATTGTTGGCACTGCTGACAGTATTCGTTTTAGCCTGTGCCAGATAGTCTTTCTGCTCTAGCAAGTCATAAGTAATAGAATCGCTGACTGGTTGCGGTAGACGAGACACATTGATAGGTATCAAATAATCATCGGTCTTAATGGCTGGCACGACTTTTAAATAGTCAGCCATCGCGATCAGGTCTTCATCAGTGAGATAACGTGTACTGTGCGCCACGGCTTCTGCCATCGGGCCGCCTGCATAAGCGCGCTTATCAAGCGTGCCTGTACGCAGGTAAGTCAAGATATCCATTTCGCTCCAAAGTCCGATACCCGTATCGTTGTCAGGCGTGATATTTGGCGCAAACCATTTACCAAATGGCGCGCCGGATAAATAGCGGTCTTTATCAAGGCCTTGAGTTAAGTTGCGCGGCGTATGACAAGTACCGCAGTGCTCTAAGTTATTGACCAAATATTCACCGCGTTGCTGGGTTGTCGTCAGCCCTGAACGATTTTTAGTAGAGGGCACATTGATGACATTCCATGCCAGCATTAAGCTACGAATATTTAATGGAAAAGGCAAATGAGTGGTTTTTTCAGGTGGTTTGTCTACGATAGGTACGGTCTGAAAATAAGCAAATAAGGCACTGATATCCTCATCTGTCATGCCATGATAAGACGGGTAAGGCATCGCAGGATAAAGCTGATGATTGGGTGCACGACCTTTTCGCAAAGCCTTTTTGAAGTCAGATTCAGTATAGTTGCCGATGCCATAGCGCGTTGACGGTGTAATATTGGTCGAGTAGATATTGCCAATGGGCGTCTCAATTGGTACGCCGCCACTATAGTCATCACGGTGGCAAGCCATACAGTCAGCGGTACGCGCCACGTAAGCCCCGCGATTGGCAAGCGCACTATTAGCAGGGCTGACATTTGGTAGGGTTATTCGACTGGGCAGATTTTCCATTGGCAGGCTGACCGTGCCTGCCATCACGACGGTAGACACTAAGCTGAATCCCAATGTCAGTGTTATTATCGAAGAAAATGACAATGCTGGCATGACGGCAGAAAGTGGTTTCGCAATGCTCTTATAATACCGATGAATCATGTCTAATTCCTTTTTAAGCTTTCTGCAAATCACTACCCGTATCTATTAAGACAGTGGCGAAACATTAAAAATACTACTGTCTGGCGGCTTCGACCTTGATACTTAAGTCAAGGTTTTTGGTCAGTCCGAACCAAGCGAATTTATTGATATTCCATTTTGTGCGATTAATCGTAGCAGTGAACTCGCCACCGCAAACATCTTTTCTGATGCTCGTGTTTAGATAACAATCGAACTTAGTCGCGGTGAGGCTAATTGGGTGGGTCTCGCCATGCAGTGTCAGTTGTCCATCTACCCGAGTGACCTGAGGGCTTTTTTATCTTGATTAAAATGCCATTTTGTCGATTCAAAATGCGCTGAAGGAAACCTCTGCATATCAAAAAATTCAGGTCCCGTTAAACTATTATTAAAAGAAGGGTTGCCCGTATTTAAAGAGTTTATCGGTATGATTAGTGAGATGTTGCCTAATCTTTGGCTTGGATCGTATTGCAATTGACATTTGATATTGTAAAAGCCACCAGTCGTGGCTGAACTCTTAAAGCGTTCGATAGAAAATCGAATATGAGTGCTGGCAGGATTAATAGCGTAACTGGCAGCTTGACTGCTATTTGCAGTGCCTACGAGTAGCAATGGAATGGTCAAAGAAGAATAGATATGTGATGGTTTTGGCCTAATAGACAACAAGCGCATAGCCACATTCCTTTACCGGCTATTGATATAGAGGAGCTTATTCACAAGCGCTATCCGTGCGTTTGCTTAACAATAAGCCAGTGATTGTTTATTATTTATACAGGGTTTTTCAAATACTTAGTAGTGCTATTTTAGTAAAGAGATAACGAACAACTCTGTCATGACCGACCGTCCATTCAAAGTACTGAACATAAGTGCTAACTTTAAGTGTTAGAGTGCTCAATGCTAGACAAGCTAAGACCAGTATGTCTTTTATCATCGCTAGTACTGTGTGTTTTATTCTTAATCGATTGTTTGAAAAATAGGGCTGCGAGCGCACAAGCTATCGTTAATGACAGCAGCATTGAGACTAATGTATGGCTAAAGAAATGATCGCCAAACAGCATTTTATACAGTCCCATTGTCCAACCCAAAATGGTTACTGATATGCCTATCTGATAGCGGTATTTTCTTAGTGTCGGTAAAAAAGCCAGTCCATATAAAGAAAACCCTGCGCTGGCGTGAGCCGCTGGGAAGCATCTGGCAGGCGTTGCTGCTACGATGTTTTGCCAAAGATTGAGGTAGGGCAAATCCCCATTAAAAATAACCAAGTCATTTGGGCAACTAACATGGGTGACGCCTTTGAGCGTGGCAATAGTAGCAGGTACAATCGCCAATATAATCAGTAGGTAGCCAATCTCGCGTATAGGTAAAGGAAGCAGAAATTTATCAAGTTTATTATGACTGGGCTTACTGAGATTTAGCTTATTGCGGTTTAAGGCAATAGCATTAAGCCTTGACTGTCTATACTTGATGATTAAAATCGCTATGAGGTAGACAGCCAATATAATCAATAATGCTTTGGGCAAATCATAAAAGATAAATGCATAAGGCTGCGCGCCTTTTTCAAGTAGCCAGTGACCATTGTTGTAAAAAAGCTCACTGATGCGTACATCTAATTGGCTATGCTCAAAAACCAAGGTGGCCATGATGGTCACGCACAGTAGTTTTAGCCAGTCCCAAGTCATTGCGTTGTTTTCTGAAGTCATGACTACACCTGATAACGTATATGCGATGTTGATAGATCCTAATACGACCTTCGTTTTATTATTTAAGATAGTGCTAGCAACGCGTTTCGCTGTTAGACGAATGCTCGCCATGCTTTAATAAAATAGAGCAGATAACGTCATTACCCATAAAACCATTAACAAACATAAAGACAAAAACTGTGCCGCAGAGCCGACATCTTTTGCGATTTTTGCGAGCGGGTGTTTGGCGGTCGAAGTATGGTCGACACAGGCTTCGAGTCCTGTATTGAGCAGTTCAACAATCAACGACAAAAAAGAAGCGACAACTAGCATCATTTTTATACCAAGCGCAAAAGGCAAAACGATGACAGCAGCTAGCAGTACAAGATTGAGCCACAAAACTTGTCTAAAAGCCGCTTCAAATTTATATGCGGCTTTAAAGCCATCTATAGAGTAACCAGTGGCTTTTATAATGCGGAGGATTCCCGCTTTACCTTTGGCATGACCTGCAAAGCTATCAGCTGCGAGTGCATTATCATGCGTCGTCTGATTGATAGAACTATGCTCGGCTGACGGCTCTATAAGGTTGGTATGAGTAATTTGCTTCATATGGCATTCTTAACGGTCTATTAAAATTAAGAGAGCCTGAGTATAAGACGGTAGAGGTTAAGAAAACGTTAAGAGGATATAGAGGGATGAGAATAAAGCGTAATGGTTGTTTAAGCCTGTCGCTTCCTAATCAGTAATTATGATTAGGAAATGAAGATGTCTTTGGACTATCACAAGGTTATTTATAATAAATACTAAAGGTGCTACCACCTGAGTGATTGGCTTGGTGAGTGAGCTGCCATCCCATATGCGACATGATACGCTGGACGATACTGAGTCCTAGACCTGAGCCTTCAACCTTATGTTTTGTCTCATGCTCTGACGACAGGATTGTTTGCTCGTCTTTATAATGAGGTTCTAATCGCTCAAACCGTTCATAGAGTAGAGGCATCATCGCTTCAGGAATACCTAAGCCAGTATCAGTTACCGTAATTTTTTCGTCATCGATAGTAATGGTTACCTCGCCATCATCGGTATATTGAAACGCATTTTTTATGAGATTGCCTAGCGCCATTTTTAGGAGTTCGGGCCGTACGTAAGCGCTATATTCCTGCTCAGCAATTATCTGACAAGTGACAGACTTATACCGCAGTAAGTATTTTAGGCGCTGCATTTCTGCTAAAGCGATATTGTTGATAGAGGTTTGCGGTGCGTCTAACTTTTCAGGCGCGCGCGATAGTAGAAGCAGGGCAGTGATAATCTCAGAAGTTTCTTTGGCAGTAGTGCTAATGCGATTGGTAAACTCATTTAAGTGGCTGTCAGGGTCTAGTTGCGAGGCCAACACCTCGGAAGCCCCCATGATAATAGTTAACGGTGTGCGTAACTCGTGACTGACATCACCAGTAAACAGTTGCTCACGCTTGAGATACTGCTCTAACTTGTGGTTTTTCTCATCGATGGCCCGTGCCAAGACACCAACCTCAGATGGTAAGTGTGTCAAGTCGCTTAAGTTATGATGGTCAGTCTCGACGGCTCGTTTCAAATCTAATAAAGGCTTGATGATCTGTTTGGAAGACAACTTAGAGAAGATAGCGGCGATAAGTAAGCTTAGAATCACGGCTACTTTTAGCGTATCTGCAAATATGTCTTCTAGGTGTTCAAATATCGCCAAAACTGGATAATTTTCCATCACCATTTCGGTGTTTTCTAGGTAAGTCAAAATATAAGCTTGACCATCTTGAGTATAGGCGAAAAGATGCAAGTTGGCATGACCTGCTCCAGATTCTTTATCAACAGTGACAGAAGTCTCTTGCACCGTGTCATTGGCTATCGCTTGTAAACTAGCAGGTGCTTTGTCATAGCGATAAATCTTGATACCTGGGTCAGCGACATAGGTAGGCTGGTCACCGTATTTTTCTTGACTAAGCTCTAGCTGCTGCAACAGGCGAGCCTTGACCAAATCTTGCTCTATTCGGCTCTCTGCGTACAAGAAAATACTGACAAAAGCTGCGCACAGTAATAATGCGAATATGAAGTAAGACAGTCTGAACTTATTGGCTATTGAGTCTATATTGAGCATGGCGTAGGACAACCTAATAGAAGAAGGCGATATATAACAGGGCTATATATAATAGAGCAATAAATACGATACGGTCAGTCAGTTAGTAAATTGGATAATTTGTATTCAATCCATACTGTAATGATGACTACGCGCTTGCTGATTTATTAGGGTCAACAACTTGGTAACCTACGCCAGGTACTGTGACTATCATAGGTGTGTCAAATGGCTTATCAACCTGCGCGCGCACGCTGTGCAGATGGGTGCGCAGTGCGTCACTACTCGGTATGTCTAGTCCCCATACTTTTTCTTCAATCTCAGTTTTACTGACGACTCTAGGCGCTGCGCTCATTAGGATATGTAATATCTTAAATCCAGTTGGGGTAAGCTTCAGTGATTGTCCGTCGCGCATAATGGTATGCTCGCTATTGTTTAAGGACAACGCTCCGACGGCAATACTGTGGGCAAAATGATCGTCCTCGGTGCGACGTATGAGCGCTTTGATACGGCACTCCAGCTCAACCAACGAAAACGGCTTGACCAAATAATCGTCAGCGCCGCTATCAAACCCAGCGACTTTATCCAAGATTGTATCGCGAGCCGTGAGCATTAGCACAGGCGTTTTGTCATGCAGCTCTTCTCTGAGTTTTTTGCACAGCTGCGTGCCATCCATACCTGGCAGCATCACATCTAGCAATATCACATCATAACGATTGTTTGAGGCGAGTGTTAATCCGCTATAGCCGTTATGTGCGTTGTCCAACTCAAAGCCTTTTGGCTCAAAAAAAGCATAAATATTGGCCACGATATCGGGGTTGTCTTCAATAACGAGTATCTTGTACATGATGCTGACCTAAAAAATAGTGGTTACCTAAAACAATATAGAAACGGATTTAGTTATTTACTTTAAAAAAAGTTGCTGCACCTTTGACTTCATCGGTCGTAATACCAAAAAAGCTAAGCAATGTTGGCGTAATAAAATCGTGTGACACAGGCTGATTGACAATACTAGAAAGACTCTCAGTATCAACATTATTACTATTAGGCGACCAAACTATCGTAGGCACGTGTTTTTGGGTATCTGGCGCAAACTTATAGGGCAAGCCGTGCAGGTAGATATTATTTTCACCCAAACTCTCCCCATGATCACTAATATATACCATTACCACATCATAATCTTGCTCATAAGGTTTTAACGTATCAATCACATTGTTCAAAAAATAATCGGTATAACGAATCGCATTATCGTAGCCATTTATCACAGACTGAGCATCACATTTAGACAGCTCATTGGTCATGCAGACAGGGTTATATTTTTCAAATTCTTTAGGGTAGCGCTGATAGTAGGCGGGTCCATGATTACCCATTTGGTGTAACAAAATAAGCGTGTCTTTAGGCGTATCTTTCGGTGAGCTGCCTGACTTTACCAGTGCATCAAACCCATCAAGCATACCGATATCTCGGCATTCGACATCACAGTTGGGGTTTGTGTCAGCTGTTTTGTAGTCTTCAAAAGTAACGCGATCAGCCACGCCTTTAGAGCTGGAGTTATTGTCGCGCCAAATAACATTAACCCCTTGCTTACTTAGTGTATCTAGTACGTTTTCATTATACTTGGCTGTATCGATATCATAATTTTCCCGATTTGCATAACTGAACATACATGGCACTGAATAAGCCGTAGAAGTGCCGCAGGAGACGGCATCTTTAAAGCTATAAAGGTCTGTCTGCTTTGAGAGCAGCGGTGTGGTATTGCGTGTATAGCCGTTCAATCCGAAGTGATCTGCGCGAGCCGTTTCGCCAACCACAAACACCATCAGTTTTGGTTTAGCATTGCCATTAACACTATTAGCAGGGGCTACGCGCTTTGCATCTGTCGCATGTAGCGTGAAAGTATCAGGACGCCGCAGCTCATTGACATAGTTTTCGCCAAGTTTGATCGTAGAGTAAATAGGCGTGATTGGGTTGGCATAAGAGCGAACTTGTTTATGCTGACGAAAGAAGCTGGCGTACTGGTCACCAAATGGTAAAAGACACGCTGCGATCAGTGCGATAGACAATATCAACGTAGCTGTTTTTTGTAGAATACTGCGTTGCCAAGTAAAGCGTTTTAGACGAATTTTGCTAATGATAAATGCTGGCAACACGCCTAATATCAGCAGTCGAATGACCATGCTGGGGGCAAACAATCCCATCGCCTCTGCTTGATCGGTCTCCAGACTGTTGATCAGCATGTTGGTGTCAAATATCGTCCCATAAGCATCGGTAAAATAACCGCATATGGCGGCAGTAATCAGTAGCGCAATCAACACTGGTTTGGCAATAGGGCGATAGCAAAGCAGCTGTAATACCAGCCACATCAGTCCAAACAATAAGCCAGTAATAGACAGGATAAATCCGACGTTTGTGCTAAATGGATAGACATTTAACACCTGCTCAAAAAAGCCAATATTGGCAGTCGCCACCAAATATACAGCCACAATGATAATAAGATAGCTGAGATTTATCTCACGATCATAGAGCCTGCTAAGGTAGCGGGTTTTTGCGTTGGCGTTGGGTGCTTTAACTTTGAGCACATTGGTCTTGATGACTTGAGGTATGGACATACAGATACTTCTCAACAGATGGTAGGAAACGTCATTCCTTACCATAGCAAGTGGTCTGTTAAGAAGATGTTAAGGCGATTGATGCTACTTATAATAAGTTAGATGATGAGGTGTTTTCTGAGATGATTTTATACATTTAAGTCAGGCAGGATTCATCATTTCCATCAACTGGGGTTTGTCCTTTATGGTGATAAAACCATAATGCATATCGATAAGGCTCTGCTTTTGCCACGATTGGATGATTTTATTGATGGTTTGTCTGGTAGTGCCTAGCATAAAGCCAAGTTCTTCTTGCGATAAGCGCAGATCTATTTTGATATCGTCTCCTATTTGCTTACCATAAGTGTCGATCAGTCCAATCAGTATGCTAGCCAGTCGCGCCGAGGTGTTGAGTGAGGTAGCATCGTCAATCCAATCAAATGCTCGTCGGATTCGCTCGCAGGTTATAAGCGCGAGGTGTTTATATAAAATCGGATGCAACTGCGCTGTCTGAATGACTAGATTTCTTGGGATTGAGATTAACGTTACTTTGTTAATCGTCCACGCATCATGGGTGCGAGGATTGTCATCTATGATAGATATTTCACCAAACCACTCACCACTAGATAGATGCGCCAGTGTCATAGCATGGCCACTAGCGCTCACATTACAGACCCTAATCGTACCCGACACGACAAAGTGTAGCGCCGCATCATCGTTATCACCGATGGCATGAATCATTTGACCTTTTTGGTATACCTTTAGCACCGCATCGCCTGCCAGTAGCGGCTGCACAATGGCTGGCAATTGACTAAACCATGGGTCGTTATTTAAATAATGATTGATATTCATAAGTGTAATGTTTTTGACAGATTTGGTTTTATGAAATGGTGTAAAGTAATCATTCAGGATATCTAACACAGTAAAGGAATACACCATGCAAACAACTATGCAAACCGCGACATCGACCTATTCAACCTCGAGTGTACACCATAATATGAGCGAACAAGAGTGGCAGATGCGCGTAAATCTTGCCGCCTGTTATCGAATGATTGCTTCTTATGGTTGGGATGATTTGGTATTCACTCATATCTCTGCGCGCGTACCAGGCACTGAGGATGAGTTTTTAATCAATCCGTACGGGATGTTATTTGAAGAGATTACCGCTTCTAGTCTAGTCAAGGTTAACAAATCAGGCGAAAAAGTAGCACCATCAGAGTTTGACGTAAATCCAGCTGGATTTATCATTCATAGTGCTGTACACGAAGCTCGCGACGATGCGCATTGCGTTATCCATCTGCACACAAATGATGGCGTGGCCGTCTCAGCGCAAGAAAAAGGCCTGCTACCTATCTCGCAACAATCATTATTTCCACTATCTAACTTGGCATACCACGACTACGAAGGTGTCGCATTAAACCCTGAAGAAAAGGTTCGTTTGGTTGCTGATTTAGGCGATGCTCACTTTATGATTTTGCGTAACCATGGTCTGCTCACCTGTGCCGATACGGTTGCCAATGCGTTCTTGTACATGTATATCATGCAAAGAGCTTGTGAGATTCAGATCAAAGCGCAGAGCGGAGGTGGTGCCTTGACGCCGATACCAGCACAAATCTTGGCAGGTATCCAAGCTGCATCAGAGCAAGTCACCCGTGGCGCGAATGGTGATATCGCATGGCCTGCATTGTTGAGAAAATTGCGCCGCACTGATCCATCGTTTGAGGAGTAAGTCTCTAATGATAACTCTTGATGAGTGGCAACGGCAGGGGCAATATGAATCTATTAACGGGCATCAAATCTTTACTCGGTATGCAGGGGATAAAAGTGCACCTGTATTGCTATTGATTCATGGTTATCCTAGTGCCAGTTGGGACTGGGAAGGCATGTGGGACGCGCTAACCGAGCACTATTATGTCATCACCCTCGATATGTTGGGGTTTGGGTTGTCAGATAAACCCAAAAACGCGCGCTATCTAATCAGTGAACAGGCTGATATTTATCAAGCGGTTTTAGAAAAACTGGACGTCAGTGATTATCATATATTAGCGCATGACTATGGTGATACGGTGGCTCAGGAGTTACTAGCAAGACAAGTCGAAGGGAGCGCTGAGCGACACATTGCTAGCGTATGCTTCTTAAACGGTGGTCTGTTTCCAGAGACGCACAAACCTATCTTGGTGCAGAAACTACTGCTATCGCCATTAGGTCCTCTGGTATCAAAGCTAATTAATAAGCAGAAATTTTCGGGCAGTTTACAGCGGATATTTGGCCCCGACACGCAGCCCACAGCAGAGGTGATAGATACTCTATGGCAGCTGTTAAATCACAATGATGGATTGGGTGTGATGCATAAGCTGATTAACTATATGCCCCAACGTCAGCAGTACCGCGAGCGATGGGTAGGCGCGATTATCAACAGTACCATACCTGTGAAATTGATTGCTGGCGCCAAAGATCCTATCTCAGGTCAGCATATGATTGATCGTTATCGCCAGCTGATACCCAACGCTGATATAACCAATATGCCTATGTTAGGTCACTATCCGCAGATAGAGGATGCAGCGGCAATCACAGCGGCTTATCTACAATTTAGACGCAGTATTCTGTAAATACAGTTCAATCTAACAAACGCAGGGCATCAAATGGTGCTCTGCGTTTTTTGTTCTCTTATCATCCTTTAACGCTCAAAAAAATGCATCATTCTAAATGAGATTAATATCCGTGAGCGTAGTCACAGAGCTGTGCAAAAGGTTTTTGATAAAACGATCACCAAAAAACGGCGAGTTATCATTAAGTGGCCTATATGCGCAGTGCTACAAGATATTGATGACTTGATAAAAAGATATTTTGAAAAACTTGAGGTTTTGGAGCGTAGTCTAAGAGGTTGTCTTTTCCAGTCCCCACTAGGGACTTAAACCTCAACACTATCTACCCAAGAGAACTCTTCTAAGATACGCACCCATTGTTTGTCTAATCCTGCTTTTAGTACTAGTGGCTCACCAGTGACGGGGTGGCTGAGCGCCAAAGTCTGAGCATGCAGCAACATACGTGTGCAATCATAGTGAGTACGAAAAAATCGTGTATGACGTATATCGCCGTGACTGGTATCACCCACGATATGATGGAATACATGTCTCATATGCCGACGCAGCTGATGTTTGCGTCCAGTTTCAGGCGTTAAGCGCACCAGACTGTAGCGGCTAGTGGCATGCTTTTTTGATACTGCAAATGGCAGCTCAACTTGTGCCAAACTCTGCCAGTGAGTCACCGCTTCTTGAGCAGGTTTATCTAAGTTGGCAAATTTATCGGCAATGGCATCAGGTTTAAAGCTAAGCGCATAATCAACAGTACCTTGTTCAGACATAAAGCCACGCACCACGGCCACATATTGCTTGGTCACTTTGCGTTCAGTAAACGCTTCGGTAAGGCTACGTGCCACAGCTGAACTCTTGGCAAATAACAATACACCTGATGTGGGTTTGTCTAACCGATGCACTGGAAACACATGACAGCCTACCGCATCACGGGTGAGCTGCATGGCAAAGCGTGTCTCACCTTTGTCCAGCCAACTGCGATGCACCAACAGACCTGCTTCTTTATTAATCGCTACTATATACTCATCTTCATAGATAATTTCTATTTGATCAGCAGTATTGCCTTCGATATCCATGTTTTTATTGCTCATATTTTAGATGCGTCAATTATATATCCTTTTTATTGTGCCTGTAGTGGCATAATAAATTTAGAGCCAGGCTTTGAGTACGGTATCTTGGTTTCAGAAGGAGAGGTAGCGTCCGAAGGCAAGGTTTGTCAGCAAGACCAGTTATTCCGTTTTCATAATAGCGATATTGCTAATAACAAAAGTATTAAGTTGGCCGCCAAAAAGGGCACACGTATCATGTTCATCGGCGGCGAACCGCTGAATAACCAAGTACTAATGTGGTGGAACTTCGTAGCTGATAACAAAGTTGAGATTGAGCAATCTATTGTTGATTGGAATAATGGTCATGAGCGTTTCGGTAATGTTGACTCTGATATGAAGCGCTTGCCCGCGCCTGAATTACCTAAAGGTTTTAAAGGTTGATTACAACTTATCTCGCCCCTCACTATTTGACCTTAACTCGTAGAAAACTGCTTAAATAAAACAAGGGGAGTTTGACGTAAGGATTAGAAGGGGTAGGTCGACCAAACATCAAATCCTGATTCGCACATAATTACCACGATGATAAATCATATATGAATCAGGACAATATTTGAGGCATACTCCAGGTGGCTTACAATCAGAGCTTCAACGCTTAAGTTCTATAAAGGACTTTTACGACATGCCAGCCAAATTTGGTCTTTACTAAATGCGGGGTAAATAGTTCGCCGGTAAAGCAAACCTTATCGAATGGCCCTACCATATCACCTTTGCCAAACTCGCCTAAGCTGCCACCTTTTTTACCTGATGGGCAGGTTGAGTATCGCTTGGCCAGTACATCAAACTTAGCGCCTTTTTTAAGCTTGGCAATAATGTCCTCAGCTTGTTCTTTATGTTTTACTAAAATGTGCAATGCGCTAGCAGTACGAGCCATAATGTAACCCTTTTATAAAATATCAATTATCAGGACATTATATCACTACTTACTTTGGTTGCTAACCTCACTTGTAGGTGCTGAATTCTCCCAAGTCATCCTTGTACAATCGTGACTAAAGGGGTTAGAGAAAAGAGGTTTTAGTCATGTAATGTTTTATTTAAACTACAGTCTTTATTTAAACTACATCCCTTAAATGACGGACATAAAAAAAGCCTCAATCTTTAGATTGGGGCTTTTCGAATTGGGGATCTGTACTTTACTCATATCAAATCACGGAATCAAACTATCTACCAGAAGTTGAATGCTAGTATTTAATGCCTCGTTAGCGAACTTCTTATTTCTCAAGCTATGATTACACACCGCTTCAGTTTGCGTAGAAAAATCAGAATAGTGCTGAGTGACTGCCCAAATATGAAAAATCAAATGGATGGCAGACACGGACTTAATCTTGTTATCTGCAATCCAGCCATCAATCACTGCCACCTTTTCACGAACCAAAGACCTCAAAGGGCCTTTTAATACAGCCATCAAATGAGGCGCTCCTTGTATAATCTCTAACGCATATAGTCTCGATGCTGCCGGTGATTTTTTTGAGATTTTATACTTTTCTTCAATATAGATCTTAAGGGCAATCCTTGGATCTTGGTTGGCGTTAATCTCACTCAAAGGCGATAGCCACTTACTCAGCACCTTTTCTAAAACAGCAACATACAGAACTTCTTTACTTTGGAAGTAATAAAATATATTCGATTTAGATATGTCAGCTTCTTCGGCAATTTGCTCCATGCGCGCGCCATTTAATCCCTCTTGGGAAAATACGATCAATGCAGCGTTAATGATATGTTCTTTCTTTTTTAATATCTTTGCACTCGTCTCTGTCTCTTCTTTTAGTGCGTATTCTTTCACTATATTTTCCCTCATCGTAAAGCCATATGAACCCAATTTTAAATGATAGTTGATTCAATTTAAAAAAGGGTCGAAGCAACCAAAGGCAGATGCTACTGGTTGATCAAAACAGGTATGCCAACTACTTCAACAGCGAGCAATACCATATCGGTTTACAGGTTCATCGACTAAAGCAACCTGCTGTTAACCAGTCTTTTCTGCTGCTTATTCCACCTTATCTTCATTCAAACCATCATCAAAATGTACTTATAAACAATTTATACATTTGTGCACTATTTTATAACACTTTGCACCAATTTATAACAGCTCGCACTATTTCTCTGCATATTTTTAGACCATATGGTTCAATAATTTTTGTATGAAAAGAATATAAGTTATTGATAAAAAATAATTAATTAATTTGGCATAAATTATGCTACATAAAAAAATGAAATAATCTTTATTTCTTTTATCGCTCTTTTCTTCCTCAAACATATAGGTGAAATCATGGAAATAGGTATTTTTTGTCCGATTGGCAACAACGGCTGGTTAATTTCAAAAAACGCGCCGCAATACAAACCAACATTTGAGCTAAATAAACAAATTGTGCAACGGGCTGAGCACTATGGGTTCGATTTTGCACTTTCGATGATCAAACTGCGCGGTTTTGGCGGAGAAACTGAGTTTTGGGATTACAACCTCGAGAGCTTTACTTTGATGGCAGGGTTGGCTGCGGTCACATCCAAGATAAAAATCTATGCCACATCGGCGACTTTGGTCATGCCACCTGCAATCGTAGCGAGAATGGCATCAACGCTTGATAGCATCTCAAACGGACGGTTTGGATTGAATGTCGTGACTGGCTGGCAAGAAGCAGAATATGGACAAATGGGCATGTGGCCTGGCGACGATTATTTTGGTAAGCGCTATGACTACCTATCTGAATATGTCCAAATTTTAAGAGATCTGTGGGCGACAGGCCAATCTGATTTGAAGGGTGAGTTCTTTCAGATGGATGACTGTCAAGTGAAGCCCATTCCAAAAGGGGATATGAAGATTATCTGTGCGGGCCAATCAGATACAGGCTTGGCATTCTCTGCACAATACGCTGACTATAATTTTGTCTTTGGTAAAGGGCTAAACACACCTACCGCTTATGCCGGTATCAATGATCGTTTAAAGGTACACACGGACAAGACGGGTCGTAATGTTCCGACCTACGTCCTCTTTATGGTCATTGCAGATGAGACCGATGAAAAAGCACAGGCAAAATGGCAGTCGTACAATGACGGTGCGGATTTCGAAGCCATTGATTGGTTGCAGTCACAAGGTGGTAAAGACAAAACATCAGGCAAAGATACCAATATTCGCCATATGGCCTCAAGCGTTTCACCAGTCAATATCAACATGGGTACGCTGGTCGGCTCTTTTGAAAATGTCGCCAGCATGTTAGATGAAGTCGGTGAGATACAAGGTACGGATGGCGTCCTATTGACCTTTGATGACTTTGTGCAAGGTGTTGAAGATTTTGGCAGTAAGATTCAGCCCCTTATGAAGAGCCGTATCAATGTAGATACCCCAGTGGCCAGTCAAGCTGTCAGCGAAGCCTAATAAAAGGAGCGGATATGAATTCGGTTAATACAATTTGTGCAGACTTTACCAAGGAATCTTCTCCTGTTTTAGAGTCTTTGCCTGAACATATCAAGTTAGATCCCTCACAGACGGCGTTGATCGTAGTAGATATGCAAAACGCGTATGCCAGCCAAGGCGGTTATCTAGATTTGGCTGGGTTTGATGTCACAGCGACCAAACCCGTCATAGATAAAATCAAGCAAGCGGTGGATATTGCACACCAAGCTGGCATACAAGTCATCTATTTTAGAAATGGCTGGGACAATAAATATGTGGAAGCTGGTGGTAGTGGGTCGCCTAATTATCACAAATCAAACGCCTTAAAAACCATGCGTAAGAATCCTGAAATTGAAGGAACGTTATTGGCAAAAGGAGGCTGGGATTACGAGTTGGTCGACGAGCTGAGTCCTGCGCCGCAAGACATCGTTATAGACAAACCTCGATATAGCGGCTTTGCGAACACCAACTTCGATAGCGTATTGCGGTCACGAGGCATACGCAATCTACTGTTCACTGGTATCGCGACCAACGTCTGTGTTGAATCGACGCTTCGAGATGGATTTTTTCTTGAGTATTTTGGGGTGTTGTTAGATGACGCGTGTTATCAGGCAGGACCGGTAGAGGCTCATGAGGCCACACTATATAACGTAAAAACCTTTTTTGGTTGGGTCTCTGACGTTGCAAGCATGCAGCAGTGTTTTACAGATAGCTAACGTTTTAATTAGCCAGTTTTTAGCAACCTAAACCATGCTTTTCATACTTAACCTAACCGCAATAGGAATGTAGATATGTCTAAACAAGTGATTATCCCTGAAGGTACCAGCAAACCATTAGCTCCTTATGTACCCGCGACTAAGGCCGACAATATCGTTTATGTCTCCGGTACTTTGCCTTTCAATGAAAATAATGATGTCGTACATGTGGGTGATGCAGCTGCTCAAACTCGCCATGTGTTAACGACGATCAAAAACGTGATTCAAACTGCTGGCGGCGATATGGATGACGTGACATTTAATTCAATCTTTGTAAAAGATTGGGCAGATTATGACGCAGTCAATCAAGTCTATGCAGAATTCTTTCCCAATGAAAAGCCAGCGAGATTTTGTATCCAATGTGGATTGGTAAAACCAGATGCTTTGGTCGAAATTGCGTCCATAGCGCACATTGGATAAAAACCTGTTTAAAGATAACTGCAGTTAGTGAATTTAAAGTTACCTGACATCGAACCCACTAGCATTGGACTGTAGTAGGGCGCTTTAGTTGACTACACATGTGGCGGAATATTGTTTAAAAGGAAATGACAGATGAATACAGTAATTAAAGAAAGCCAAGTAACGCAATCCTCATTAATGAAACATAAGTCTAAAGAATCATTCACCTCTACGGCAGGAAACTTAACCGACATGCAGCAGTCTTTTAGAGATGCAATGAGCAAGTTGGCGGCTGCCGTGAACATTATTACCACTGAGGGCCCAGCAGGGCGGGCAGGGTTTACCGCCTCAGCGGTGTGCAGTGTCACTGACGAACCGCCAACCCTATTAGTATGTTTAAACAGAAGCGCGTCTGTATACAAATTTTTTAAAGAAAATATGGTGCTATGCGTCAACACACTTGGTCTTGAACATCAAGATTTAAGCGGTGTGTTCGGGGGTAAAAAGGCGTTAGAAGAAAGATTTGAGCAAGGCAATTGGTCCACGCTGTCAACCGGATCGCCTGTATTAGAAGATGCCAGTATCTCTTTTGATTGCAAGATTAAGCTTATTAGCTCGGTAGGAACCCACGATATTCTTATTTGTGAAGTATTGGATATCAAACACAAACCTGATTGTGAAAGTCTCATCTATTTCAATCGAGGCTACCATCAATTGAGTAAGTGCACGAATTAAGTAACATCCCTCTACTTTTTAAGGATATTTAAAATGGATAAATGGTTTGTTAAATGGCTTCCCTACACTGGGAACCTAGAAAAGACACCGGTAGGTATCAATGAATACTTACCAATGGGTAAAAGCGTGGTGTTAGGCGCACAGCACTCATTCGCCATGTTCGGTGCGACAATCTTAGCCCCGTTATTGATGGGATTCGATCCTAGCTTAACAATGCTTATCACTGGTATAGGCACGATACTTTTCTTTCTTATCACGGGCGGTCACGTACCCAGTTATTTGGGTTCTAGCTTTGCATTTATCGGGGCGGTCGCAGCAGTAACAGGGTATAGCGGCACGGGTATCAATCCAAATATTGGTATTGCACTTGGGGGCACACTAGTCTGCGGGGTCTTATATGCACTGATGGGTCTGCTAGTGATGAAAACAGGTGCAGGGTGGATTGAGAATTTGATGCCACCTGTAGTTACTGGGTCCATTGTGATGATTATCGGATTGAACCTAGCGCCTGTCACTATACAAAGTGTCATCGGCAATAGCTTTGACTCTTGGATGGCGTTGGTCACCGTATTATGTATTTGTTCAGTCGCCGTATTTACCAAAGGTATGGTCAGACGTCTGTTACTGTTAATCGGATTGGTCGCTGCCTATTTTATTTATTTCCTATTAACCAATGTTTTGGGTATGGGCAAGCCTATTGATTTTAGTCCAATTGCAAATGCCGCTTGGTTCGGTATTCCAACCCTTTATTCTCCTGTCTTTGAGACCAGTGCCATATTAGTCATTGCACCTGTCTTTATCATCTTGATCGCTGAGAACCTTGGGCATTTCAAAGCAGTAGAAGCCATGACTGGCAAAAGTATCTCGCCTTATATGGGTAGAGCGTTCTTCGCTGACGGCCTTTGTACCACGCTGTCAGCCTCGGTAGGCGGTACTGGTATGACGACTTATGCAGAAAACATCGGCGTGATGGCAGCGACCAAAATTTACTCTACCGTCGTCTTTGTCATAGCAGGTATCTTTGCAATCTTATTGGGTTTATCCCCTAAGTTTGGAACTTTAGTCAGCACCATCCCAGTGCCTATTTTGACCGGTGCTTCAATCGTTGTCTTTGGTTTAATTACGATTGCTGGTGCGCGCATTTGGATGAATGCAAAAATTGATTTTAGTAAGAATGGCAATATGTTGGTAGCCGCCGTCCCAGTAATCCTAGGTACTGGCAACTATTCATTAAACATTGCAGGCTTTGATTTGGGCGGTATCGGTACAGCGACTTTCTTAGCCATTCTTATGAACCTCGTTTTCAATTTTAAAAACAAACAAAAAGAGGTGAGCGTGACCACTGAGAGAGAAATCGCTACATCAGAGCCGCTCTTAAAACTCAATCCATAAATTTAAACCCTATTTGATATCACCTTAAGGAATCGTGTCATGAATATAGAACCACGCAGCGTACAACAATTGATCAATGGCGAATTTACCGAATCAACGACTACAGAATGGATTGATATCACCAATCCAGCTACGCAAGAAGTTATCGCTAAGGTACCACAGTCAACACCTGAGGAAATCGAGCAAGCCATCAAAACAGCATCTGAGGCCTTTCAGAGTTGGCGTGTCACACCTATCAGCAAACGAGCCCGTGTTTTTCTAAAGTATCAACAACTGATACGTGAACATATGGATGAGCTGGCAGCGCTACTGACTGAAGAACAAGGTAAGACACTGGCAGATGCGAGAGGTGATGTATTTAGAGGTCTTGAGGTCGTAGAGCACGCATCAGGTATCGGTAACTTGCAACAAGGTGGCTACATCGAAAACGTCGCCAGTAGTGTCGATATGTATACCGTTCAGCAACCGATAGGTGTCTGTGCAGGTATTACTCCCTTTAACTTTCCTGCCATGATACCGCTATGGATGTTTCCAATGGCCATCGCCACAGGCAACACGTTCATCTTAAAACCCTCTGAACAAAACCCAATCGTCACCATGAGATTGGTTGAGTTGGCGCTTGAGGCAGGTATCCCAAAAGGAGTGCTAAATGTGGTTCATGGTGGCAAAGATACCGTAGATGCCCTATGTGATCACCCAGACATAAAAGCGATATCTTTTGTTGGCTCAACCGCAGTGGGTAAGCATGTCTATGACCGAGCAGGTCAAGCGGGCAAGCGTGTACAGTGCATGATGGGTGCAAAAAACCATGCCGTTATCATGCCTGATGCCAATAAAGAACAAAGTCTGAATCAGCTAGCGGGGGCAGCATTTGGAGCAGCAGGGCAGCGCTGTATGGCACTGTCTGTCGTCGTCATGGTCGGCGCGTCTAAACAGTGGGTCGATGACATTATCGAAAAGTCATCGCAGCTGGTGGTTGCTGCTGGCAAGGATGACAAAGATTTAGGTCCTCTAATATCCAAGCAAGCCAAAGCTCGCGTTGAGCGTTTAATCCAAGCAGGCGTTGATGAAGGCGCAACCCTCAGATTAGATGGTCGCGGCTGTCAGGTAGAAGGTTACGAAGACGGCAACTTTGTTGGTCCGACCATTTTGGACAATGTAACCACTGACATGAGCTGTTATACCGAAGAGATCTTTGGCCCTGTTTTATGCATTATGTATGCCGACACGCTTGAGGAAGCTATTAAGATTATCAATACCAATCCAAATGGTAATGGTACCGCAATTTTCACCCAGTCTGGCGCCCATGCACATAAGTTCCAACAAGATATCGATGTTGGACAAGTCGGTATCAATTTACCAATTCCAGTACCGCTACCTATGTTTTCGTTTACAGGGTCTAGAGCCAGTAAGCTCGGTGACTTAGGTCCTTATGGCAAGCAAGCGGTGCAGTTTTATACACAGACTAAAACCGTGATATCACGCTGGTTTGATGAAGATGCTAGTGAAGGCGTAAATACCACTATCTCTATGAAGTAGGTATACGGCCGTATTAAACGTAGGACGTTATGTAGAGCGCGTGATTAATTGATAATAGGCTCTACATAACAACATACAAAAGCAAATATAAATGCAAATGGTGGATTTTATGAATATCAATACAATACCAGAAATCATTGAAGATATTAAAGCAGGCAAGATGGTCATAATCATGGATGATGAGGATCGGGAAAATGAAGGTGACCTGATCATGGCCGCCACTTTAGCCAAACCTGATGATATCAATTTTATGATCACCCATGCCAGAGGTTTGGTTTGTTTGACCTTGACCTCCGAGCGTTGCAAAAAATTAAAACTACCTCTCATGTGCAAAGACAATCAAGCACCTTACAGTACTAATTTCACCGTTTCCATTGACGCAGCAAAAGGCGTAAGTACCGGAATATCAACGGCAGACAGGGCTCAGACCATTAGAACTGCCGTGTCTCAAGACGTTACCTTTGATGACGTCGTAACCCCCGGTCATATTTTTCCATTAGTGGCTAAAGAAGGCGGTGTCTTAGAGCGGGCTGGGCATACCGAAGCAGGTTGTGACCTAACGAGACTGGCTGGTTTAGAACCTGCTGCGGTTATTGTAGAAATTATCAACCAAGATGGTGAAATGGCTCGTAGAAATAATCTGATGAAATTTGCCGATACTCATAATCTAAAGGTCGGCACCATAGACGCGTTAATTAAATATATTAAGTCTCAAGAGGCCATCGAGAGTAAAGGTGAAAGCGAAGTCGAAAACTTCGAAGAAACCGTAGCGTATGAATATGATGAAAGCGATGAGCGTACCGTTGAATTGATTTAGTCAGTTTAATTTAACTTGATTTTATAAGCTATTAGATATTTTTACCGCAATTTGAATTTTACTGAAATTGGATGAAACCCTATGTTAGTTAAAAAATATCCTTGTAAGAACGACACGTCAGAAACGGTCGTATTTAGTTCAGGTTTAGGCGGGCATGCTGATTTTTGGTTACCTCAAATTGAGAGTTTTACCGAGCATTATAATGTGATTTGTTATGAACAAGAGGGGGTATCACCTGATAGTGATCTCTTACCCGATGACTATTCTATGCAAGATTTAGCAGAACAATTAATTGAAATTTTAAAACAAGAAGGGCTGTCTAATTGTCATTTTGTCGGTCACGCACTTGGCGGATTTATCGGTATGGAAGTCGCTTATAAAGCGCCAGAATTGTTAGATAAACTAGTCATCTTAAATGGTTGGGAAAGCCTCGATCCTCACACTATTAAATGTTTTCGTATGCGAACCAGTTTGCTGCAAGATACAGGGGTAGAGGCATTCGTACGTGCCCAAGCAATATTTTTGTACCCACCGATCTGGATCTCAGACAACATAGACGCACTCACGCAAAAAGAAAATAAAGCCATCGCTCACTTTGCTCCCATTAAGAACGTCGTAACGAGATTAAAAGCTTTACAGTCTTATCAACCCTTAATCAACGCTAAGCATATCAAAAACAAAACGCTAGTTTTAAGCAATCTTGATGATGTGTTGGTGCCATGGCAACGCGGTCTGGCTTTAGCTGAAAATATGCAAAATGCCCAATTTGAGTTAATGGTGACGGGTGGCCATGCCAGTACAATCACAGAGACTTGCTCAACCAATAGCAAAATCCTTCAATTCTTATCCAAAAATTAATATCAATTAGGACGTACTATGACTGATTCCCTATCGTTAACCTCAGAAGGTCTTGACCAACTGTTTGGTAAGGCCAGATCCTTTAATGCTTGGCAAAAAAAAGACGTACCAGATGCACTACTTGAAGAGATCTATCACTTAGTTAAAATGGCACCTACCTCGGCCAACTGTTCACCGGCGCGGTTTGTATTTCTTAAATCTGATGACGCTAAAGCGCGCTTAGAGCCAGCACTATCATCAGGTAATATCGAAAAAACAATGACAGCACCTATCACAGTGATTGTCGCTTATGACAATGAGTTTTATGAGCAACTTCCCAAATTATTTCCACATACGGATGCCAGATCATGGTTCAACTCTAGCCCTGAGCTCATAAAAGAGACGGCGTTTAGAAACAGTTCTATGCAAGCGGCCTATCTGATTTTGGCTTGTAGAGCCTTGGGTTTAGATACGGGCCCGATGTCTGGATTCAATAATGAACTGGTAGATAAAACCTTTCTTGAGGGTAGCAAATGGACCTCAAATCTACTGATTAATATAGGTTATGGTCAAGAAGATCAATTGTATAGCCGTCTTCCAAGATTGGACTTTGATGAGGCTTGCCAGATCTTATAAACACAGACGACTCATCCATGTGAAAGGGTAGCTGTTTTCGACTGGGTTATTAAGTGAACCATAATGACGTTTAATAACTATTTTTGTTTAAAGATCTCTAAAAATAAAGGTTTTCCGCTACAGCCTTTATACTATAAGTACTAAGAAAGCCCGAATCTTGAGATTGAGGCTTTCTATATTTGGGAAGTATAAGCAAACTCGGAAAAACACTAAGGAAAATTCTGTTTACTGGTATCTTCAGTCCGTTAGATTAAAGCTTTCTATGTTAGTTTCGACAGCATTGTTCAGGGTAGCCTACAAAGATACTATGCATAGATATTCAATCGGTAAATATATATGAAGTTAAAGAATTATGCTTACTTATCGGAATAGACTATGAGTGGTCATGGCATAAAGTGGAAGAGTCTCTAGAACAGCACATCAATATTTCTTATTATCATTATTAGGCCACTGATGACCATTAGTATTAGCAGCATAATTCTAAACTGGCTAATACTAATACCTGCCAAAAAGCGTTTGCCAATAATATTACCAATCACGGCGCCCAGTCCTAATACAAGACCATACGCCCATATCTTGACGGTGAGTATCCCAAAAAAGGTGTAGCTGACGATTTGTACAATACCTACAAAGAAAGAATTAGCTGTTTTGGTGGCAATAAGGTTTTCTTTTTCTAGTCCAGCATTCATATAAAAAGGATTGAGTATCGGACCAAGACCACCTACCAATGTGCTCATAAAAGCAATAAAAAAGCCTAAAGGAATAAATCCTACTTTTGGCATATTGAACGTTTTAGCGACTTTACCGAACTTATATTGGAAAATAGTAGACACTAAAAATGCGCCAACCAATAGTTGAATCCAGCCAGCATCTAAACGACTAAAAACCAATGCGGCTAGCCATGCACCTACGATAGCGCTTGGGACATAATACTTGGTCAATGACCAATCAATATCATGCCAAAATAGATAAAGTCGTGAGGCATTACTCAGAAAGGTAGCCACGTTGATCACAGGTGGTGCAATCGCTGTCCCTACCATCGAAGAGGTAACTGGTATCAGCAACATAGCGCCGCCACCGCCGGATATAGTGGAGATAATAAAAGCAACCATGCCAGCGACAAACAAACCTACTAAGTGCCAAGTTGGAATGGTTTGCAATAACTCTAAGACAAAGAGCACTATAAAATCCTATTTCATAAGTGACATCAAGTAGTGATGTTTTGCTAATTTTGGACAGCTGACAAAAAGAGCTAGGAGTATTAAACAACTATTGCAAGTAGGGTGAAATTATCTCTAAAAAAACGGTGGCCATACATAGAGTATAACCACCGCCGGAGAGACATTTAGAGACGAAATAGCAAGAACTTATGCAGCAGTCTTTTTAAAACGCTTACGATACATTTTACGAATGATTGGCATGAATATCATGACAACTACCAGGCCCCATAGTGACACAGTGATTGGGCTACTCCATAGAATAGACATCTCACCTTGAGAAATAGACAAGGCACGTCTGAGGTTAGACTCCATTAGCTCTCCTAGTACATAACCTAGAATAAGGGCTGATAGAGGGAAATGTAGCTTGCGTAAGAAGTAACCAAATATCCCAAGTCCTACCATGAATACCATATCAAAGGTCGTGCTGTTGATAGAGTAAACACCAACGAAACTGATAGCAGCAATAGATGGTATCAAGATATAGTTTGGTACATTAAGTAGCTTAGAAAATACGCCAACCAAAGGAATATTCATTACTAACAAGATAACGTTACAGATGAATAATGAGGCAATCAGACCCCAAACGATGTCTGGCTGTTCGGTAAATAGCTGCGGACCTGGCGTGATATTATATAAAGTCAACGCACCCATCATGACTGCTGTCGTACCAGAACCAGGAACACCCAAGGTCAACATTGGTACGAATGAACCACAGGCTGATGCGTTGTTAGCCGCCTCTGGAGAGGCTAAACCACGAAGATCGCCTTCACCAAATTTGCCGCTGTCCCCAGCAATTTTGCGTTCACTAGCATAGGTCATCGCACTCGCGATAGTCGCACCTGCACCAGGTAAGATACCAACGAAGAAGCCCATTATGCCACTACGCACCATGGCGCCAATAGTAAAGAGAAACTCTTTTAGGTTGAATAAGCTACGCTTACCTTGCGCGATTATTTTCCCACCGGTACTTGTTCTTTCGAGCAAAATTAAGATTTCACTGACACTGAAAAAGCCAATAACGATCGTTGTGAACTGAATACCATCAGATAAATTGACTGAATCAAAGGTATAGCGATAGATACCTGTGACCGCATCGACACCAACAGTAGCCAGACCCAAGCCAATTAACGCTGACACTGCTGTTTTGATAGGCTGATCACCAACCAATCCACTCAAACAACAAATCGCGAATACCATTAATACGAAGTATTCAGCAGGTCCAAAAGACACTGCCCATTTAGCCAATAGAGGGGCAAACAACACCACACCAATGGTCGCAATCGTAGAACCAATAAACGAGGCAACTGCAGAGATGGATAAGGCGATGCCGGCCTTGCCTTGAACCGCTAGCGGGTTACCATCTAATGAGGTCATAACCGCCGCGGCAGATCCAGGCACGTTAAGTAGAATGGCAGAAATACGACCGCCATATTCGCAACCAAGATAAACAGCCGCCAGTAAGATAAGTGCACTCTCGGGTGGTAGACCAAGGGCAAAGGCAAAAGGCAATAGAATTGCCACACCATTAATAGGGCCAAGGCCAGGCAACATGCCTACAACTGTACCAATAAAAGCGCCAATGAGTGCAATCAGTAAGTTTTTGGGCAACATCGCTACGCCAAAACCTTGCATTAAAAAGTCAAAAGTTTCCATAATAGCTATCCCATTATTCCTGATAATATTCCAAGTGGCAGAATCACATCCAAAGCCATGTCAAATAAGACATACAGGGCGATACTGATCACAACTGAAAAGATAAGGCTTTTAATAGGATTTCCGGCAAATAGTAAACCAACCGCAAAACACATCAGTGTGGTAGCAATCACAAAACCTAAAGGCTCAAAAATTAAGCTATAAATCAATAATGCGCTGACACACAGCACAAGATTTCTAAGCACGACGTTGTTATAGCCCAAATCAATGACTTTCGTAAACCGTGCTGGACGAAAGGCAATAACCAAGGTCAAAAGCGCTGTAAGTGAGAAAATCAAAATAGGATAGGGTCTAGGGCCGATAGGATCATAGGCAATAGGAGCAACGTAACCAATAGCTAAATAGACCAAAAATAAGCTAAACAGCCCCATTAATCCAGAAAACGCACGTTCCATTGTCATAGAAGTTTTCCTTAAATTCCAAAATAAGAAGGTTGAGAGATGTCTCATCTGTCAACCTTCGATAAATACTATAAAAATCAGTATTCAATCATTAAGGGGATATGATCTGAGTAATGCTACTTAGCTGCAGCATCAACAAGACCGTACTCAGCAGATAATTCACGTAGCTCATCTGTACGTTTATAAACGTATGCTTCTAGCTCATCACCAGTCATAGAGAATGGTAGTAGCTCTTGCTGCTCGCGTAATTCAGCGAATTTTGGATCCGCAAGCATGTTATCAAAGCTTGCTTTCCACCAGTCATAAGCGGCAGGACTGACATCTGGACCCATGTAATAACCACGCATGACAGGCCAAGTAACGTCATAGCCTTGCTCTACAGCAGTAGGAATATCGGCCATAGTGCCGCCCAGTCTTTCATCTGCGAATACAGCCAATACACGTAATTTGCCAGCAGTGGCTTGTGGCATGATCTCAGCGATACCAGCACTTACGACAGTCACATGGTTACCCATGACCGCTGTAATAGCCTCGCCGCCACCTTCCATCGCAACATAAGTCATATCGCTAGGGTTGACACCAACCGCTTTGGCTAAAATAGCTGTCTGCATCCAGTCCTGACCACCAACACTACCACCAGCGGCAAAACTGATTGCTTTTGGATTTGACTTAAGCTCAGCAACCAATCCTGCCAAATCTTTGATAGGTGAGTCTGCATTGACAGCGATAGCACCATAATCAGTACCAACGGCTGCTAGCCATTTCACGTCTTTTTCGGTGAATTTACCAAATTTACCTTGCGATAAATTTAGGATAGAGCCAGTAGAAAAAGCAATGATTGCATCGTTATTAGCACGATCATTGGCAACGATTTTGTTATAAGCAACAGCACCTACACCGCCTGGCATATAAGTGACTCGCATTGGATCTTCTAATAGGCCGGTATCTCTTAGGCCAGCTTGAGCAAGTTTACAAGTCAAGTCAAAGCCACCGCCTGGTTTTGCTGGGGCGATACACTCTGGACGTGAAGGGGCGTCATAACTGGCATCAGATGCTGTCGTATCAGATTTATTACATGCGGTAAGGGTGAGTACAGAAAGGCCAAGAGCCAAATAGGATAGTTTGTTCACACGACACTCCTTGTGTATATTTTTAATGAATAGCTCAATAGAGTTTTGAGCAAAATAATAAAGTGATTACAGCTGAAGTTCAGATCATCCTGACAATAACTACTAAACTTCATAAAAGTAGATTTTTTAGCGTTTTGCAAAAGTAACAGAATATTATAAAAATAACAAGAAACATATGTATGTATACATGAATTTTATTTTAAGGTACTATCACAATGACTGATACAAAATTACTTATCGCCTTAGTATCAAGGGAAAGAAAAGACAGAAAAACCTTCCGAATACAAGATGATGATTTCGATAAAAACTAATGAATACAATGCCTTATAGGTGTTGATGGTTATGAGAGGTACATTAAAAATGTGCTAGGGTATGCTTTTTCGGATAAGGAAAAGAGCTAACTCGGTAGATGAATTCAGTGAGATAAGACTAAGCGCCATGACGGGCAATTCATTAGGTATTTAAGAAGTTTAGCCGTATATGTCAGTTAAAAGACAGCTGCATCAAAACTGTCTTTTGGGAGGGGTTTGCTTAAGGGTAGAGCGTGTTCCCATTCTCAACATAAGAACACATGCTAGTTAAAACAGCAGCTGAATAATGAAAATTGCTAATATACCAATACCAATATCTAAGGGTACCGCTTTGAATAGTAGCGCATTAAATAGCTTGTTTTTTTCTATAACTACTTGAGAAGCGCCTAACATTAGACTGCCTCCTGATGAGAAAGGAGAGAGTGATGAGCTTTGTGCTCCCACCACAATACAGGTAAATAACAATAGAGGGTTAAGTCCAGAGGCGACGGCTAAAGGCAGCACCATAGGAAATAGAGTAGGAGCGACTACGCCAAGTGTACTAGCAAAGATTGACATGATTGCGCTAATAACAAATACCAAAATTGGTATCATCCAGATAGGGACGTTGGTACTTAGCCATTCTGTTAGCTCGTAAATAACACCGATCTCAACGCCAAGGCCGATTAGCATGCCGACCCCACAAATCATAATAAGTGTATTCCAAGGAATTAAGGCAATTACTGTTTTTTCGTCACCTAATTTTAATAATAAACTGATTAAGGCGAAAATAATGGCGATAAAACCAATGTCAATCCGAGCGTTCAAAAACTGAATCGCTTCTATGTTAGGCATTAGTAGATTTAAGATGGGTACAATAAGCACGATAGCCATCATGATAAAAATCAGCATAATAGATTGTTTTTGCTTATTATCGAAAGGCTCTGGTACTATCGTTTGAATCGCAATTTTGCTATTTTTGGCATTAAAAAAGCAATAGATACCTAAAACGATCACTGGCATGAGAAAGGTAACTGCGAAGACACCTAAAACATAAGTAAAGGTATTATCATTTGCAACGCCGGCCCCGCGCATCAGCTCTCGAAAGATAACCCCGCTTTGTGAGGTGATAAAGTTAGCACCAGCCAATGCACCATAGTTAACAGATAAAGTAGCAATGACAAGATTCAAATTAGTACGTTTAGACAATAACAAAATCATAGGTGCCATTGTGGCTAAGACGGTGTAATAACCAGCCCCTAAGCCAGCAACGATCGTAGCAGCAAAGAAAATAACCAAGGGTAAAAACTCGGGAAAATGACGGCATCTATAGATCAAATGATTCGATAGTTTTTCTAAAGCGCCATTCGCTAAAGGAAAGTTATAGAAGAGAGTAACGGCAAAAATAACAAAGAAAATTTTGAGAGGCCACAGCTCAACAATTTCATAAGCGCTCATCCCCATACCGAAACAGCCGATGAGGTATGAGAATGCAATAGCAAATAGACCAATATTGATCTTGGTGGTATAGCCCAAAATAATACATATTACTATTGCGGCTAGAATATAAAGAGTCACGACTGCCCCTTGAGCTTAACTACATGAATTCTATAGAGAAATGTATCGACTTCTATAGGTAAAGAGCATTACGAGAATATTGACAAACAACTTTCTAGATTACAGAATCGTATAAGCCTGAAATGCACGTATAAATAAGTGGAATAATAGCAAAAAAAGTAATATGAATTAGATAAGATTGCCCACAAAGTGCCAGACAGTCGTTAGTATTGCAATGATATATAAGGTTTTCTTAGCGCTTAAGATAGAGTACTCCGTTATATTCCAAACTCTAGAATGATAACAATGCTTAAAAACAGTAAAACAATTCATAAACCCCTTAAATTGTGGTGAAATAATGCTAAAAAATTTAGAAAAATTTAAAATACCACGGTATGAGCAAGTACGATGGCACATTTTGACTTTATTGACAGAAAGTAAATGGGACGAAAACACACCTTTACCGACTGAGCAAGAGTTTGCAGACAAGTATCAAGTATCAGTCGGAACCGTTAGAAAAGCGGTTGAAAAGCTGGTCGACGATGGCGTATTAACCAAGTATCAAGGCAGAGGTACCTTTCTAAAGCGTCCAGATTTTGAAAGCTCATTATTACGGTTTTTCAAATTTCGTGATAAAGATGCCTGCTATGCGACACCGACAGGCGTGGTCAAAAAGGTCATGGTAATAGAGGGTATTGAAGAGATTAATGAAAAGCTAGATATTGGTAAGAATAAAGCGCTTATTTATATAGAACGTGTACGTATCATTGAGGGCAAAGTTTCGCTGAGTGAAAAAATTTGGTTACCTAAGAGTCGTTATCAAGCCTTTGTAAATCTAGAGCCTGAAGATTTTGAGAATCTGCTATATCCGTTCTACTATACTAAGTGTGGCCAGTTTGTCTCATCTGCCGTAGAGACTTTATTTTTTGTAGCCAATCACGTAGACCCTTATTTAGATAATAATGAGCAAGAAAACCTAGTGAAGGTATGCCGTATTGCTAAGAGTCTAGAAGGTGATCCTATCGAATATAGAGAGTCATATGGAATGGCAGAGAAGTTCAGCTATGAAGTTAATATTATTTAATAAATAGTAAGCCGTTAGTAGATTTCTTGTCTCAAGCTCAGGTAAGCTATCGTCTGAGTTAAAGGTATCATCGTGTTTTCAAACTAAAGAACGTAGTAAAAGATACGTTCTTTAGTTTTATTGTACCAGTCAAATAAAAACTAAAAAATCTAGGTTATAAAACGCCAATATACTCTTTTTACGTTTACCTTCAGGCGGCTTATTCACAACACTCTAAATCAATATCTATCAGATGAACAGCATATCTCATGTGATTGTGAGTTTAATGACATTACAAACTCGAAAGCAGAACACTTGTTTCGCTATTCAAAATGCCATCAATCTCTCTGACTTGACGCAGCACTTCATCAAATTCTCTCAAGCTTGTCGTGTGTATCTCTCCTACCAAGTCCCATGCCCCATTTGTCGTATGCAGCTTAATCAATTGAGGGATACCCCGCAGTTTCCTAATTACTTGTGAAGTAGACTTTCCTGTTACTTCAATCATCATCATCGCTTTGACCGTTTCTTTATCTAGTGCTTCATGCACTCGAATCGTAAATCCTAAAATAGCACCGTTGTGAATCAATCTATCCAATCTGTTTTGGACAGTGGCACGAGAGACTTTGAGTTTTTTAGCCAGGTTTGAGATGGTTGCTCGACCATCTTGTCGAAGTTCAGATATCAGTTCGCTATCTAAAGAGTCATAAGTGTAATACGCCATAAAAATGCTTCCTTCATTGGATTTTGACATTATGCTAAGTTGTACCTAACAATGTGTCAAAAAAATGTCCATATTTAGTAAATTATTGACATTTTAACTGACAATTATAATTGGTAGCATATTAATTGTCGGTTAAATAAATAATATTCAAGGAATGGAGCAAAATTAATGTCTAAATTTATCGTATCACAGAAGCAGGGTGTGCCATTTGTTAGCGTACAGGCGATGGCTGAAATCATTAGTAATTATGGTATAGAACAGACCATACAAGAATTGGTAGATGCTTTAGAACAAGATTTTTCTCGTTGGGATAGTTTTGAAAAATCCAGTCGCTTTGCTTCTCATTCCAAAGACGGTGTCATAGAGTTGATGCCTGTCAGCGATGGTGAAATGTTTGCGTGCAAATATGTCAATGGCCATCCTATCAACACCAAGCGCGATTTGCAGACGGTAGCCGCTTTTGGCTTATTGTCTGATGTCGATACCGGCTATCCCATTCTGTTGACAGAAATGTGTATCTTAACCGCCTTACGCACGGCGGCGACTTCTGCATTGGTTGCCAAACATTGTGCGCCTAAAAACGCCCAGACTTTAGCGCTTATCGGTAATGGTGCTCAGGGTGAGTTCCAAGCAATGGGTATGAAGGCAGTCGTGGGTATCTCAAAAGTACGTTTATACGATGTTGACCCAGCCGCATCTGAAAAAGTAGCGCATAACCTTGCCGATTCAGGTCTAGAGATTACTATTTGCAAAACGGTAGAAGAAGCGGTCGAAGGTGCAGATATCATCACCACTTGTACCGCAGATAAGAAAAACGCCACCATCCTCCGTGATGATATGGTTAAAAAAGGCGTCTATATTAATGCCATCGGTGGTGACTGTCCTGGCAAAACAGAGCTGGATGCCAATATCTTGTTAAGAGCCGATCATGTGATTGTGGAGTTTGAACCACAAACTCGTATTGAAGGCGACATTCAGCAGCTCTCTCAAGATTTCCCTGTGACAGAGTTTCACCGCATCGTAAATGGTGAAAAAGAAGTACGCACCAATGAAGATAACTTGGTTGTATTTGATGGTGTTGGTTTTGCTTCAGAAGACTTTACGGCTTTGGTATTTTTGCGTGATTTGATCAAAAAGCAGGACGCATATGAGCTGCTTGACTTGATTCCTCAGCAACAAGACCCTAAAAACCTCTATTCGGTCGTCAAAGCTCATAGCAAAGATCGTAGCCTAGAGTCGGATGAAGCGATGGCCGCATCATAGGTAATTTGAATATAGAAAAATAGGAGTTCAATGCCAGATTTGGACTCAAATGATGAAAAAATTGTTTTATTTAATAGAGACAAAATAATGAATGATTTAATGAAAAACGTGCGAATAGTAGAAGTTTATTCAGATGTCGCAGGGCATAAAAAAGGCGCGTCACTAGGAATCGATGCATTGCGCGCGTCATCAAAAGAAATGAATGCAGACTACTATGAAAAATTGCAACTTGATAGTATAAAAAATGAATATATACATGAAGAAGAGTCATCATTTAAGCATGCAAAATACGCCGATGTAATTGAACCTGTTATTTCTAAATTGGCGCATAAAATCAAAGATATAAGAAATGAAAATCAATTTCCAATTGTTATTGCAGGTGATCATTCTAGCTGCGCAGGTACGATGCATGGTCTAAAAATGGCGCATCCTGATGCTGAAATCGGCGTGGTTTATATAGACGCTCACGCTGATTTTCACTCACCATATACCAGTGGATCAGGAAATATGCATGGCATGCCTTTGGCGATGGCCTGTGCCATTGATAATTTGGAATGTCAGCGTAACGAGCTTTCTGAAAAAGAAAAAGAGTATTGGGAAAAGTTGAAGTTTATGGCATCAAGCGAGCCATCAATTAAGCCAGAAAATGTGGTTTTTTGCGCCGTTAGAGATTATCAAGAAGAAGAGATGGATCTAATTAGAAGACATAAAATCCCTTTATATAGCGTGGCTGAGATAACCCAAAAAGGTATCAGTTCTACCGTAGAGGAAATCTTCAAAAAACTAGAATATTGCGATCATATCTATGTGTCATTTGATGTTGATAGTGTCGACCCTTTATATGTGCCAGGCACCGGTACGCCTGCAATGAATGGTCTGTCATACGAACAAGCGATGCAACTTAATATAGAGCTAATCAAGAATAAGAAAGTATGCTGCTGGGAAATGGCAGAGATAAATCCTTTGTACAACAACTCAAAAGATGACTCGACCAGAATATTTAAAATTTTAGAGAAAGTGACCCACACACTTTTGAGTAACTATTAGCATTAAATATTTAAAATGAGTAAAAGAATCTAGCCTAAAGGGGTTTGTTAAAACCTTCTTTAGGTTGGTTAAAAAGGACTGCGAGTAAAAATAATATGGACATTATTAAAGCCAGCGCTGCAAGTCGAGATGTTAGCGGTATCAATATCAGACAATTTTTGAAGTTCTTTATCCCATCTATCATAGGTTTGATGCTTTTCGTATTTCCAATTCCTTATGTTGACGGTAAGTTTGTCACCTATGCAGAAGGATTTACCATTCCTATATCTGTATTGAAGGATTATATACAGGGTTATATCGGTGACCTTTTGCCGTTATTGGTTGTCACCTCAATCATGATTACCTTGTGTTGTACGTTATATACTAAAATCATGAAACCTGCATTTATTTTGAATAATGCGTTTCTAAATAATTTATTAAACGTTACAACGCCTTGGCTTATCATTAGAATGCTTGGTGCATTTTTCGTTGTCGTGACCTATTTTAAATTTGGGTTTGAAGCAATATATTCAGACAATATTGGCGGCTTAATATTATATGAGTTAATGCCCATACTTTTTATTGTATTTTTCTTAGCTGGATTGCTGCTACCGTTATTGCTTGATTTTGGCTTATTAGAATTTTTCGGGGTTCTACTAAGCAAAGTAATGAGACCTTTGTTTGGCTTACCAGGTAGGTCATCTGTAGATTGTCTAACGTCATGGTTGGGCGATGGCACTATCGGTGTGTTATTAACCGATAAACAATTGGAAGGTGGGTTCTATACCAAAAAAGAAGCGGCAATTATTGCTACAAGTTTTTCAGCAGTGTCGATTACATTCTGTTTGGTTGTCATCTCTCAGGTTAAGCTCGAAAGCTACTTTATCAATATGATTGGGGTCGTTGCTTTATGCGGCATTGTTTGTGCGCTAATAGTTCCAAGGTTATTGCCTTTATCTAGAATTGAAGATACTTATACTATCGAAAACAGTGATAGAGATCATGAAACCATTCCCGAAGGAAAAACATTATTCACCCACAGTTTGCATAAAGCTGTCCAAAAAGCAGATAAGAGTCCAAGCTTTCTTACTTTCTTAAGAGATGGGCTAAAAAATATTTTGGATATGTGGATTGGGATATTGCCTGTCGTTATGGCAATCGGCACTATGGGTTTAATCGTTGCAGAAGAAACACCTGTATTTGATTATCTAGGTATGCCTTTTATTCCATTCTTAGAGTTATTGAATATACCGTTTGCCGCAGAAATGTCAAAAACGATCATGGTAGGTTTTGCCGATATGTTCTTGCCAGCTATTATCGGTTCTTCAATAGAGTCAGAATTAACGCGATTCGTCATCGCTTGCTTGTCAGTGTCTCAATTGATCTATATGTCAGAAGTGGGCGGATTGATTTTAGGGACAAAAATTCCAGTGAGCTTTTTTCAGTTATTAGTCATTTTTCTATTAAGAACTATTATCTCATTACCAATCATTGCGGTATGTGCTCATATGATTTTTTAAATAGAGCTTTCTAAAAGCTAGCTACAACACGTTTGAGTAGAGAATCAGCAGTAAAAAACCACCTTGATAGATGGTTTTTTGCTATCAGTCTCAATCTACAGTTTAATTTAAATAATTTCGATATAAGGCAATCGAGTTCAAGCGATACATTATTTCTTGCAACTATATAAAAATAGATATACGATTCATATACGTTTCGTATATTAAGGTGTTTTTATGGGTATTGTTAAAATTGATGATGAACTGCATGAAGATATTCGTAAAGCAAGTGCCGTCATGGTGCGCTCCATCAACGCTCAAGCTGAATATTGGATGAAGATAGGCATGCTTGCTGAAGCCAACCCTAATATGTCTTACAACCAAATTATCAATGAGCAAATGAGACAAGCTGATGTCAATGTAAGGAACCTTATAGATGGATAAGGTCATACTTAAAAGCGCAGCGGAATTGGAAATCATGCGCGAGTCTGGGCGACTTCTAGCCTCTGTCTTTGATTATCTTGATGAGAAAATTACAGTTGGTACTTCTACGATGGACATCAATAACCTTGCTGAGCACTATATTGTCAATCAGTTAGGTGCACGTCCAGCCAGTAAAGGTCAGTATGGTTACCAATATGCATTGAATACCTCAGTGAATAACGTGGTATGTCATGGCGTTCCTTCAGGTCAGCAAATACTCAAATCAGGTGATATTGTGAATGTGGATATTACCCTAGAACAAGGGGGTTTTATCGCTGATTCTAGCAAAATGTATTTGATAGGTGAGGTGTTGCCCCTTGCAAAACGCTTGGTTGATCAGACCTATGAAGCCATGTGGGAAGGAATACGAGTGGTGAAACCTGGAGCAACGTTAGGTGATGTTGGTCATGCCATCCAAAGTTACGCTGAGCAGCAGGGCTATTCTGTAGTGCGAGAGTATTGTGGCCATGGTATTGGACGCGAAATGCATGAGGGACCGCAAGTTCTACATTACGGACATCAAGGAAAAGGTCTAGTCTTACAAGAAGGTATGACATTTACCATTGAACCGATGGTCAATCAAGGTAAAGCCAAAGTTAAAGTCAAAAAAGATGGCTGGACCGTAATCACCAATGATAAAAAATTATCTGCTCAGTGGGAGCATACAATTGCGGTTACTTCTGACGGCTATGAGGTTCTTACTCTGCGAAACGATGAGCTTATTTAAACGATTTAATATTTGAACGACTATTCGGTAAGGCGTTTCTATAATTCAGAAGGGCATTTTTTAGTGTTTTAAATAAGCATTTTTTAATATTAAAAATATTTATGTAGCTACCTCAGAAGTACTGAATACATGTCAAAAAGAGGGTTTTAGTTTTTGATGGCCGAGCACGTCTTGGCGATAATCATTTTTTAATTAACTTGTAACTGATTGAATAACCATCATTGTATCGTTGATACAACCATAGATTTTTCAATAATACCCTTAAATAACACGCACAAGAAAAGCCCCAATCTTAGGATTGGGGCTTTTTGAATCTGACAGGCTTAATCGGATTCGAACCAAAGAAATCAGGACTATTCCGTCGACGCTAGTATTAAAGGCGTAGAGTTTGAGGATCAAAAAACAGGCTATCTTCCAGCCAGTTTTTACAGTGGTGAAAAGGTAAGTTACTACCATATCCAATGGTCTGATCTACAAGGGTATGATACGAGAATCTGAGGCTTCATAATGTAGTACAAGCTATGAGGTAACTTTAGATAGATTTTATAACGGGTTCAAATCTATGGCGTCAAAATAAGGTGCATGAACAAACTCTTGTCAGTATATTTAGTTTACCAAATTTAAGTTCATTGTTACTTCACCATGGCTTAAACCTTATATCATTGATAAGTTGTTCTATCTTTTTACAACAATATTTTCCTAAAAAGCAATAAGGGTAAAGTTATTTTTTAGGCCCAATACTAACATTTGTTTGCTGAATGTTTGTTTTTTGTATATAATGCTCTGATTTTATGACTTACGTAAACTTAAAAGAGGGTAATCTTCATTGTTGATAAAGATATTTATCAAGTAAGCCCTGAGTTTAAAATTTAGTAAAAAATTATAAAGATAACTAAAAATTCTAATTAAGAGGGTAAGTTATGAAGAAGGCTATATTGACACTTTTGTGCTTGTTAGCTGTTCAAGTTAGTAATGCTGAAATTATTAAAGTGAATGGTGAGGGTGCGACACCTATTGTAAAAAAAGATCTGAATGGTACACGTAATCAAGCATACAACAATGCAAAAACTGATGCCGTCATTGCTCTTATTAAACGTATCAATGGTCCACAGGCGATGAATGAAGCGGATCAATATTTGAATGACATTGTAAAACAAGTTGATAATAATTATGTGTTGAACCGAGGCAGTAATACTAACAGTAATGATGAGTTGGTCACTCAAGTTAGTCTAGAAATGGATGACCAAGAATTTCGTACCATTCTTAATGATTTAGGCTTAGCGCAGAAAAATAGTCGAACCAGTCCGATTATGATTGTGATGGATGAATACTTCGGCGTACCAAAAGACAACTCTAAGCCAGTTAAAGAGTTTACATCTTATTTTTCAGATCGTAGCTATAGCTATGATGAAGATGCAAGTTACAAAGCTAGTGAAAATGCTAAAGCCAGTGCATCAGACTCTCATTCTTCAAAAGGGCGTTCATCAGCTGCCGCAGGTTATGCCTATGGTAATTATTACGGGGCCGGTGTAGGTGTTGCTACCCGCTCATCAAGCCACAATAATTCAGGTAAATCAGCATCTTCAAGTAGCTACAATGCTAATGAGTCTGCAAAATATAGCCAGTCTGAACGTCAAAATGATATTCAAAGTTTTGTGAAATATGTGGAATATCAAACACCAAGTGTTAAAGCTGAGCGTAATAATCAAACCTTAAATTCAATTGCAAGTGCAGCCTCTCGTTATGATTTGCGGTTGCTCGATTCTGACCGTTTCAGAAGTCAGTATCTAAATGGCCGTAGTATGACAATTCAACAACTCATGAGTGATGCAGAGCTTAACAAACTAGTAATTGCCGCGCGTAAAGAAAAAGCGGACTGGTTTATGGCTGGTAGTTCTTATATTTATGATCGTGGTCGTTCAAATGCCACGGGTCAATTTGTCTGCGATGGTGCGGTAAGCTTTAAGATTTATTCAGTAGATGATTCAACTTTGATGGGCGGGGAAACTCGTACAGAGTCCTCAACAGGTGCAACCACAGATTCATGCCGTACCAATGTAGCAAAGAAACTGGGTGAATTAGCAGTTAGCCAAGTTGGACCACAGATTTTAGGTTACGCAAAGAACCGCACTATGTACGGTAAAGAGATTACCATTTTCTTAAAAAGTGCTTCTGGCATTGTAACTTCACGTCTTGGGGATGATTTGTATATTGCCCTAGATGAGATGGATGGCGCTGAAAATATCGATATTCGCACTCAAAATGGCAAGTTTGTTGAGATGACCATGACCTATAAGAGTGACAAGCCAATTAGTGGAGAATTGGCAAAAGCACTACGTAAAGTAAGCCCAATGCTATCGAGCGCCGAGCGTCTACAAGCAGGAAATACAATCACACTTTGCATGGGTGGTATTCAGTGCAAATAAAACTTAAAGCGTTATGCTTGGCGATACCGATGTTTGTGTCAGCATGGGCAAATGCGAACATTCAAATCTACCCATCGAAAGGTGTTTTTGGGTTAGAACAAGGTTGTCGTACCGATCCTAGCAAATATGAAGAGAATGGTTCTTCTATTGTATGTGATTTCAGCCAAGCAATTGATAATGAAATCATTCGTAAACAAGCCGAGCAGTTGTTTTTACAAGGTTTAAAACAAGGTTTCGGTGATCAAGTTGTCGACACTATTTCGCAAAAAACTAAAAATCGTACTTATATAGCCTCTTTAGACGTTTTACGTGCGAGTGAATATGTTGTAAAAAAAGACTCAACAACAGAAATTTTTTTGCCAGTCACCCTAAGTTTAAAACTCACTAACATATTATCAGGTGAAGTCATTTATAGTGACAGTGCAACACTGTCGCAACCGATTCAAGTACTGACGACTGACATTGATTCCCCTGCAACAAAAGCTGCCATTAAACAAAAGTTTCAAAGCACGTTGTTGACATTGACTAATCAGTTGACTAATCAATTAAAGTCGAAACTTAAAGTTTCTGAAATTGAGACTCAGGTGATTGATCGGTGGAAATCTTATTTAGTCTTAGATAAAGGCTTTAAACAAGGCATCACTGTACAAGATGAGCTGAGTTCAATAGATGGCGATTTGTTACGTGTGGTGCATGCGGACAGTGATTACGCTGTAGCTGTCCCAATATTGATGCAGGGTCGTACTAAGCGCTTTAGTAAACTATCAACCAATACTCGTCAGGCTATGAATAAACCTAAAGTATTAGTAGTTGATGTACTGACTTATCAAGGCGAGTCAGAAGATTTAATTGAGCAAATTTTTTCTGATGCAGTAGGGGAGCAAGCTTCATTTACTTTGACTCCAGTCAATCAACGCTATAGTACTATGGCACAAAGTATTAGTGAACAGACTGCATTAGCGCAAAGTGAAGACATTCACCAACGTGAGTTACCTGAATTTTTTATTCGAATTAATGTTATTCCTGTCATTGCCTATCAACAGCAGATTGGAAAAATAACTCAGCAACAGGTTCTCCATAGTGAGGTTTTTGCTGAAATGATTGATCGTTCTGGTCGCGTGATTTACTCAGCACATGCAACAGATGATATTAAAGAGGTGATTTCAGAAGGAATGGGTTTTTCTCTAGAGGCACGTAAAGAGGTTGTATTGAAAAACGCACTTTTGAAACTAGGTCAACAATTTCAAAAAGGGATTCAATTTACTCGTTCTGATTTAAAAGTCTTAAGTTCAAGTGGTCATAACATTACCATTGATGATGCGGGGGAACGCTTAAGTACCGGAATGAAAGTCCATGTTTATCATTCGGATAAGGCAGCAGGACGTAATATTCTGATTCCAATATGGGAAGCGACTGTTTTGGAACGTCAAGGTGCGAGGGTTACTGCGCAATTAGATTTCCCTGTCAACAGCAGTGATCGTTTACCCGTGCGCTCTGGAGACAGGATTTTGCTTGATAGTTCTGCTCCAGTAGGTGACTCAAAGCAATCTCGCGTTTTATGCCCAAGCTTACATACCGAACAAGTCGGTGAAATTCCATTTGATGGTTTTGGTCCTTTAATCTACCACGCTTTTGCCAGTCAGTCGAAACGACCGTTTTATGCGACGGGTTCAGGCTTTAAAGGACAGACTCTCCTGAAGGATTCAGTCATTGCTATGACTGAAAATGCTGGGTTCAAAAAAAATATGAAAGTTAATTTTTTTGTTCCAAAAGATGAATGTTTACAGCCAGTACTTAAGGTTGAAATGAAACAAGACAGTGTCACATGTAATGTAGACAAAAGTAATTGTGATGCCACATTAGTTATGGCCAGTGGTGCACGTATATTCAACCAAAAGTCTGAAAAAATAGGGGCTTATGGTTTGCAACAAGAAATCGAATTAGAGGGTATAGATCATCGGCATCGTGATGAAATGTATAACATTCAGATGTTTGAGTCTTTACCAAAAATTTTAAATCAAATCGTGCAAACAGCCGATTCTTCACAATAGGGATAACAAGGTATGAAAAAGATTGCAATTGTTTTAGCAATAGCAGCTTCAATGGGAGCATCAAGCGTCTATGCAGGTTTTGGGTCATTGAGTAGTATTGCATCGTCATTATCTGAATCTGTCACTGGCGTATCTTCTTCAAATATGGATATCAACGGTTTCTTTACGCAAGCTAAAGCAACCAATGAAATGTTTACTCAGAGTCGTACTGCTTTAGCGTCATTACTAGCAAGTAAACAAGATTCAGATGAATTAAAAGCAAAACAGAAAATTCTGAAAACGACTTCTGATCCGAAAGAAAAAGAAGCAATTCAAAAACAAATTGTAGTGTTGTCTAATACTGTTTTAGAAGCCTCTCAAAAGGATGAAGAAGGAACAGTGGCTAAACTGTCAGCATTGAATGTGGAGCAGAAGCAGCATTTGTTGGACTCTGCAAGAAATTTTGTAATCGCAAGTTTAACCGCTCGTGAATTGGCGATAGGAGCTAAACAAGTAGGAACCAGTGTGATCGCAAATCCAAGAAGCTTGGCCAATACAGGGATGTCTTTAGTTGAAGCTAAAAGTGTGGTCGGAGATATAACTGGTATTGCCAAAAACTCAACTATGGCATTGGTAGAATATCCAAAACTATTTAAAAAGGCTGGTATTGAATTCAAAATGCCGACGAGTTCAGCAGATAAACCAAAAGTACTAAGTGATATTTAAGAAGATTGATTTAGGTCACATCTTAAATATAATCAAAATTATAAATGATGATTAAATCATTTAAAGAAACAAGAGAGTCCTATAGAGGGCTCTCTTATTTTTTAATGTTTGATAAAATTTAAAGTGTCAAAACATTATCAACGTCTCGGGATTCTCTCTTAAGCTGACTAATCAAGATATGGAATGATGCCAATATCATTGCTGATAAATTTTATGCAAATAATGGTGTGATGTCACACATTGTCAACCACACACATGATCAAGTAATGCTGTATGTTACAAAAATCGGTAGCAGGTGACTATTTAACACATATAAAGATACTTATAGAACTGCTTTGGTCGCGCCAGCCGCCCGTTCGATTAATAAATCCACAGGAGCATCAGGAGTTAATGTACCAAAGGCCAACCCATGCTCATTCCCAATCCTAGAACGACAGAATGCCTGAGCGATCTCCGTATGTTCAGTCTGTAGTAGTATCGAAGCCTGCAGCATCAATGCTAGGCGCTCAATCACATAACGACTACGGAACTCCAAGGTTTGCGTATCCTCAAATCGCTCTATTAGTAGGTTTAACTCTGCATCATAATCAGCATTTTTTCCTGCTGCCTGCTGCAGTTCCTTAAATAAAGCTCGCTGAGTTTCTGGTTCTTTTTTTAAGGCACGTAGCACATCTAGACACTGCACATTACCACTGCCTTCCCAGATTGAGTTTAGTGGCGCTTGCCTGTACAGGCGCGGCATAATAGTCTCTTCGACATAGCCATTACCGCCCAAACATTCTTGTGCCTCATTGATAAGAACAGGCGCGCGTTTGCATATCCAATACTTCCCAATTGCTGTCGCGATACGAGCGAGCGCGGCTTCATGAGGGTCTGTTTCTATCCTATCAACAGCGCGCGCAATTCGCATTGTTAGGGCTAGAGCCGCTTCTGACTCTAAGGCTAAGTCTGCCAACACATTACGCATAATAGGTTGGTTGACTAATAATTTACCAAAGGCTTCGCGCTGACTGGTGTGATGAATCGCTTGAACGATCGCTTGGCGCATTTGGGCTGAAGAGCCAATCATACAGTCAAGTCGGGTTAGCGCGACCATCTCAATAATGGTAGGAATACCGCGACCTTCAATGCCCACTAACTCACCGAATGCGCCTTGAAACTCTACCTCGGAGGAAGCGTTTGCCCAATCTCCTAATTTGTCTTTTAAGCGTTGAACTTGTACTGAGTTGAGTGTCCCATCAGGCCGAAAGCGTGGTACTAAAAAGCAACTAGGTCCACTGTCAGATTGGGCCAAGACGAGATGAGCATCACACATTGGCGCTGAGAAAAACCATTTATGCCCAATGATTTCATAAGAGCCATTCTTTTGTCGTGTGGCTCGAGTCGTATTGCGACGTAAGTCTGACCCACCTTGTTTTTCTGTCATACCCATGCCCATCGTACAGCCTAACTTTTCTTCCATGGGCAAGCTGCGCGGATCATAGTGTTCGGATAATAGCTTGGGCAGCCATTTTTTGGCCAGCGCTGGCGAATGGCGTAGGGCAGGGATAGCGGCATAGCTCATAGACATAGGACAGCCAAACCCAGCTTCGGGCTGTGAGCCGAGATACATGACCGCCGCTCGAGCCACGTGAGCACTATCACGCTCTTCATTGCGCCAAGCAAAATTGCTCATACCGTATTTCATTCCTGCATGCATCAAATCATGGTAAGCCGGATGAAACTCTACTTCATCTATACGCCGACCATAGCTGTCAAAGTTGCGCAATTTAGGCTTGTTTTCATTGGCTAAGAATCCGCTGTTGATCAGCTCTCCACCAGTCAGTGCGCCAAACTTTTTCAAGTGTTTTTTTGCCCAAGCAGCACCCTCTCGTGCGACAGCTTCTTTGAGCGCTGTATCTGTTTCCCATGCATTATAATTGGCTAAGGCAAAAGGTTGATTCTGCACCTCATGGGTCTTAAATTGATTTACAATTGACATGATGATTGTCTTCCCTGATTTTGAATGTCATTCCCTAAGTTTCAGTAGTTTAGCAACTTACACGATAAGTATTACATATAAAAAATAATTACGTCAATAGGTGTAATATGAACAAACCAACGCCTCGTTTATTGCTTTTGCGCTTACTCATGGTGGCAGAAGCAAACACACTTAGTGCTTCCGAAGCGGTGCTGGCAGGCTCTATCTTTGGTATGACAGAAAATAGTATACGTGTGACGTTGGCTCGTTTGGTCCAAGCGGATCTTGCTGAGTCGATTGGTCCTGCTACCTACAAACTTGGACCCAAAGCTCAAAAATTGGGCGCTGATGTGGCCTTATGGCAGACAGCAGATAAAAGAACGATAGAATCCGATGGCTCATGGATAGCGGTAGCGACAGGTGGGTTACCTCGCAGTGACCGTAAATCGCTACGTGCTCGTGATCGCGCTTTGTCATTATTGGGGTTTCGTGAACTTGATAAGGGGCTTTATCTGCGTCCCAATAATTTATTAGGCGGTGTTGATGTCGTCCGCAAGCGTCTATTGGACTTGGGGTTAGAAGATGAAGCCGCGGTTTTTAAAGCCAATGAATTTGATGAGGTTAGGCAGAAAAAAGCACGAGCACTTTGGTCAGACATGCATCTTGAAAAGCATTATAAAGAGCAGTCGCAGCAGCTCACTGACTGGTTAAGTGGTTTGGCTGACTTGCCGTCCCACGTGGCGCTTCGAGAAATATTCATGCTTGGAGATGCAGGTATCCACAGTGTTGTTTTTGACCCTCTACTTCCTGCTCCCTTAGTAGATGAGGATGCACGGCAAAAGTATTTTGAGATGGTGCGGCGTATTAATGAGGAGGGTAGGCGTCTATGGTTCGCATTTTTTGAAGAGGCTAAATCGTTAGAGTCTAGTTAATCAAGTCATTAGAATGCGCTTAAATAGAATAAAGTGAAATGGTGGTATAGTAATTATCAGACAGCAGAGGTGTTATCTATAGCGATGAATAAGCATTAATTATTTGCATCTACTCGGATAGTATTTACTGTGAGCCATATGGCGAATTTTCATGACAAGAATGATCAGCAAGTGTATTTAATATGCCACATGACTTCGCTGGTGCGCTACTGACGCATTTCTGTCGCAAAACACTTAAGTGTTTTTTTAACTGTTTTAGCTCTTCTATACGTGTTTCTACAGCGCGGATATGTTCATCCAACAAGGTATCTACATCAGCGCAGTCTCTGCTAGAGTCTTCCCAGTACTTAAGTAAAGTTCGTACTTCATCCAACGTCATATCGAGTGTACGACAGTGCAGAACGAACTGTAGACGCTCGATATGACTTTCGCGATATAAGCGATAGTTCCCTTCACTACGCGCAGGCTCTGGTAATAGCTTTTCTTTTTCATAATAGCGAATGGTTTCTACTGTAGCGCCTGTACGCTTAGCAAGCTCTCCGATTTTTATTAGCATCGTTATCTCACAGTTCTCTTGAAGTTATTTCAAAGTCATTTCAAAATTGAAAACATTAAAGTAACTATAAGGTTTAGCCCTAAGTAAATCAAGTTTATACAATTGCATATAAACGGCCTTGACTCTGAAGCTACTAGAGGGTTCACAATAGCGTTATCAAATGAATTCTTATAATGAGGCAGTTTATTATGCAATATCGTATTGAAGGTATGGACTGTGCCAGTTGCGTCAGAAAAATTGAAACTGCATTAGCACGTATGCCTGGTGTCTCTGACATACAGCTTAATTTTGCGACTGAAAAGTTAGAGCTATCGCTTGCCCCTGATTCAGATACTCAGTACAGCGATATTGAAAAGACCATCAAGCGTCTGGGTTTTGGCATATCTGCCACTACTGATCAAGCAAACGCAGCAGACAGCATTAGTGATAATCTATTAGATACGCAGCAACAGCGTTGGTGGCAAACCAGAAAAGGTAAGCAAGTGGTTGGTCTCGGCGTCTTGATGAGCGTCGCCTACGCGTTGGCATTACTTTTTCCTGATTATGGCATGTGGGCATTTGCTATTGCCGTCGTTGTGGGTGTTTTCCCTTTTGCCCGAAAGTCTATGACCTTGGCAATGACAGGCACCCCGTTTTCAATTGAAATGTTGATGTCTATCGCGGCAATTGGCGCGCTTATCATTGGTGAGGCTGAAGAGGCGGCAGCGGTTGTCTTTTTGTTCTCCGTCGGTGAATTGTTAGAGGGTGTGGCAGCAGATCGTGCCCGTGCTGGTATCAGGGCATTGGCATCATTAGTGCCAAAAACTGCGATTTTACTGGATGCACAAGGCGGACAACGTGACGTTCCTGCAGCTTCATTGCAGGTCGATGATCTGGTAATGGTACGTCCTGGCGATAAAGTATCCGCTGATGGTGTCATTGTTCAAGGTAGCTCTAGTCTTGACGACTCACCTGTTACTGGCGAATCAATTCCCGTTGCCAAGGCGATAGGTGATACGGTATTTGCAGGATCAATCAATATGGATGGAGCGCTGCAAATCCGTGTACAAAAGACAGCTGCTGACAACACCATTGCACGCATTATCAATTTGGTAGAGCAAGCGCAAACCTCTAAAGCCCCTACGGCTCGTTTTATTGAAAAATTCAGTCGTTATTATACCCCAGCGGTGATGGCTATCGCTGCACTGGTTATTGTTGTGCCGCCGCTAGCGATGGGAGGAGAATGGGCGACTTGGTTATATCGGGGTTTTGCACTGTTGCTAATCGCCTGTCCTTGCGCGCTTGTACTATCTACTCCGGCTGCCATTGCATCAGGATTGGCTGTCGGTACACGCCGCGGTTTACTTATAAAAGGGGGTAGCGCTTTAGAAACCATGGGTCGCGTAAATGTCGTGGCTTTTGATAAGACAGGTACGTTGACTGAAGGTAAGCCACAGGTGGCCGATGTGATAGCCTTTACACAGAAGCAATCAGTACAAGAGTATATAGGGCCTGAAGGTCAGAATGAGATACTGGCGCTGTTTGCTAGTGTTGAGTTTGCTTCTAGTCATCCACTGGCAAAAGCGATTATTGATCATACCAAAGCCGCTAACATCTCTATACCGATAGCTTCAAATGCCTATGTTACTGCGGGCAAAGCAGTACATGCAACGGTAGTTGATCGGACTCTAGCCATCGGATCACCAGTTTATGCTGCCACTGAAACATCGATATCACTAGAACAAAATGCACAAATTGAAGCACTACAAAACGAGGGTAAGACGGTCTCAGTTTTGTTCGATGAGCAGAGCTGCGAAGTGCTTGGGTTGGTTGCGCTACGAGACGAATTGCGAGAGGATGCTCAGGCAGGAGTGGCACAGCTCAAAGCGATGGGTGTGCGTTCGGTGATGCTTACAGGTGACAATCATCTGACCGCTCAGGCGCTTGCTAGTCACTTAAATATAGAATGGAAAGCTGAGCTATTGCCCGAAGATAAGCTGCGCTTGTTGAATGAAATGAAAGGTAATAGTAAAGTAGCGATGATTGGGGATGGTATTAACGATGCGCCAGCACTAGCAACCGCAGATGTGGGCATCGCCATGGGTGGCGGCACGGATGTCGCTATCGAAACAGCTGATATAGCATTATTAAAAAATCGCGTCACGGACGTTGCTCATCTCATTGCCTTATCGCGTGCAACCATGTCCAATATTCATCAAAATGTGATTTTTGCTCTAGGACTAAAGGCCGTGTTTCTAATCACTACTTTACTAGGTATTACCGGACTATGGATTGCTGTGATAGCAGACACTGGTGCAACGGTACTAGTGACTCTCAATGCTTTACGCTTGCTAAGGTTCAAAGGAGCTCAACCACTAACAACTTTGTCCAAAGCAAAGTAAGTATGAAGTTCTTGTTAAAATGGCAGTTTGATTCTCTATTCTAATGACTAAGAGTGGCATCGTTAAGATTTTGGTTTAAAAGGTTTTGAGAATTGTAGGATCAAAAAACCAACTATTGATAATATGATAGCAATCTCATAGCGACCATACGCCACCGATATCCCAATGGCGGCTGTATTCCACAATCCAGCCGCAGTAGCAGTGCCCTTTGCGCCACTTTCATTTTTAAAGATAGCGCCACCGCCAATAAAACCCATTCCAGTGATTATGCCATACATGATTCTAGCCTCAGCATCGGCGTCTTGATAAATGTCCATGCCCACTAGCATAAAAGCACACGAAGCAATGGTCACTAAAGGAAAAGTCCTCAAACCTGCACCATTATCTTCAAGTTCACGATTGAGAGCGATTGGTAGTGACAATATAAAAGCAATACCTAATTGAAAGGCATGATACACCAGAACATTTTGAGCTATGCTGAAAAAACTGTAGAACCAAACTTGGTAAACTAACGACTCAATGAGGAGTTTATCATGACTAAGAAA
>NZ_JADQAM010000040.1:0-63320 GCF_022129405.1 Psychrobacter sp. Ps2
CTACGACAAGGTTGGATGGAGAATAATCTACCTAAACTATTTCATAATATGGGTTGTACTTCTTTTATTTTGGATTGACTATATACACTTCCCTCTTTTAGGAAATCTTATTTCTAAAAGTGTTTTTTGTTTTTCTAAATCGAGTTCGTAAAAGTTCAAACTACTCATATGAAACTCCATTAGCTTTCTATACAGTATTTTAACTCTGATACTTTAACACTTATACTGATAGTAGCCCTAAACTCAAAGCGTATTTATCTAAACTAGGTATATTCGAAAATTAGAACTGGATATTCATATCCAAACAAAAAAGTTGAGACGAAGTAGTGTGCGCCCAGCGCACCAATAATACTAAAATTAAAGTTCAGACTAATTTATCATGAAATGGTCATCCAAAAGCGCATTTTAGCCCCGACTGTAGCGGTATCCTGCTAGATTGGGCGACTTGCGATGGCTAGGTTTTGGGGTGGCGACGCGAAGCAAGCGACGACCCAAACCGTAGCTAGCGCCGCGCCCAGACTGGGAGATACAAGTAGAAGGCGGGAAATAGCTCACTTACTTATAAAACACCTTATACGTTACTCAGCTCTTTTAACGCAGATAGCGCCTGCTCCGCCTTATTATCCGATACAAATATATGATCATGATAGTAGGCAGCGATCACATTGGCACTGATACCTTTTGAGGTCAGTTTGTTTGACACGGCTGCGGTTAGACCTACCGCTTCTAAACTTGAATGAACCGTTAGAGTGATTTGCCGAAACACACCTTCATACTGCAAACCTGCCTCATCAGCCTTGTCTTTTGTCAAAACCAGAGTCAGCCCTTCTGACTCCATAAACGTCGCTATTGGCGCTAGGTTTACATATTCCGCTAGTTGCCCTTTCATAGTACAAAACACGAATAATTCATCAACCAGTGCTGGCTGCATCGAACTCAATAGCTCATTGATATCTGTAATTCCTGACATGTTCTTATTCCTTATTTTGCTTATTTTTAGTCTTTGTTAACCGTGATTTTAGCATGGGTGTCATTACTTATACTTGTGAAAAAACGAGCCAAACGCTAGCCTTTATTTCCAAACGCTCAACTCTTAAACACAAAAAAGGTGAGCCGAAGCCCACCTTTTTATTTTAAACAACAGCTATCTCAAACTATAAGCAATTACTAGAGGTCTGAGTAACGACTGGCGCAACCAAGCTCGGGCATTGCGGAACATACGCATCCACGCGCCGCTATTACCACGCACATCCGTAATACAATCGAGTGCATGACCAAGATAAGATTGGCTATTTTTTATCAATTAAGCCTCGGCAATTAACTCAGGCTTTTTATTCAATAAGCGCATTAATGTAACCGCAGCCCCTGTTGGGTTTCTAGTACCTTGCTCCCAGTTTTGTAAGGTACGCGAACTAATATTAAGTTTATCGGCAAACTGCTGTTGCGATAGTCCTGTCTTAGTTCTTATTTCCTTAATACTGGGCGTGTCATGGGTAAACTGGCGACTAGGCTGCGCTTGCCCTTTAGCAATCGCCAATGCTTGATTGAGTGATGTAGATAAATCATTATAAAATTCATTGTTCATGGTTGTACACCTCTTTAATTTGTTGAGTCAGCTTGTGTAAACTAGACTTCTCTTCGCTTGATAGAGAGGCTTGTTTATTCTTCGGATAAGCTAGCAGCATAAAAAATATGCCCTGACTATTCACAAAGTAATAGATAATCCGAATACCGCCACTCTTACCTTGACTAAGTGCCCATCTGGTTTTTCGAACGCCTCCTGTACCTTGAATCAAATCACCTTGTTCTGGATTATTGATTAGATTTTCCTGTAGCTCCTTATAAGCTTCATCATCTAATAGTTTCAGTACTTGCTTAGTAAATATTGGCGTTTCGATGAAATGTAACATTCAATATCCTTTATCTTTATATCTCATTATATACGTCAATGAAGTACTTATCTACATATTTTTTCTGAATCTAATTGAGCTAAATATCATAAACACAAAAAAGGTGAGCATTACGCTCACCTTTTTTATTATATAAAATAACTCAAACCATTCTAGCGCAACCAAGCGCGAGCGTTACGGAACATACGCATCCACGCGCCGTCTTCGTCCCACTCTTCTGGTTTCCAGCTGTGGTTATAGGCTTTTAGGTTACGCTCAGGATGCGGCATCATGATGGTGACGCGACCATCAGTGCTACACAGACCCGTGACACCGCCGAGCGAACCGTTTGGATTGAGCGGATACGTCTCGGTTGGATGGCCTTGGCTGTCGACATAACGCATCGCGAGCTGACCGTGTTTTGCCATACCGTCGATTTCGTTGTTATCCAGTGTGGCATAGCCTTCACCATGCGCCACAGCGATTGGCAAGATACTGTCTTGCATGCCTTTGAACAGGATAGACTTGGTACGCTCGACTTTTACGTTGACCGTACGTGCTTCAAAACGAGCTGATTTGTTAGCGACGAAACGTGGGAAGTTTTCTGCACCTGGGATGAGGTCTTTTAACTGAGCCATCATCTGACAACCGTTACAGACACCTAGTGAAAAGGTATCAGGACGGGCAAAGAAGCGGACAAACTGCATGCGTAGCTCGTCATGGAACAAGATAGAGTTTGCCCAACCAGAGCCAGCACCCAATACGTCACCATAACTAAAGCCACCACAAGCGACCAGACCGTCGAAATCACGTAGATTGATACGGCCACTGAGTAGATCACTCATATGTACATCGACTGCTTCAAAGCCAGCTTGGGTAAAGCCTGCTGCCATCTCTGTCTGACCATTGACGCCTTGCTCACGCAAGATAGCGACTCTTGGTTTATCTTCGCGACTAGCTAAGTATGGTTCTTCAACTTTTTGATTCAGATCAAAGTTTGGCGCAGCGATGAGGCCTTTATGGCTCGCATCAGCAATCAAGTCATACTCCTGCTGTACGCAGGCTGGGTTATCACGGCGACGCGCGATTTGATAGCTGACCTGCGTCCATGCTTGCTGTAACTCGCTACGGCTAAAGCGTAATGTGTCGTCACCCATGAGCGTTGGCGTTTGGATAAGCAGGCTGTCTTCTTCAGAGCTTTGACCGACGAGGCTGAGCATATCAGCGACGTTGAACTCTTCTGCCAATTGCATTAAAGCTGCGACGTTTTCTGGCAATACTTGGATGACCGCACCCAGCTCTTCACTGAACAGCTGACCAAGTAAGTTATCATCATTTAATGACAGCTTGATACCCTGACGGCTGGTGAACTGCATCTCTGCGATGGTCGCTAATAGACCGCCATCACCGATATCGTGATAAGCGCTGATGACACCTTGCTCATTACCCGCTTGGATAAAGTTAAAGAAGTCGACCAAATCACTTGGCTGCGCTAAATCTGGGCAGTCGTTGCCTAGTTGGCTAAGCGTTTGCGCAAGGATCGAACCGCCTAGACGCAACTTGCCTTTTGACAAGTCAATACGATAGAACGCGCTGTCGCCATTGATTAGCTCAGGGGTTAGCGTTTTTGCGACGTCAACGACAGGGGCAAACGCAGTCACGACCAAGCTCATTGGCGACACGACTGATTTGTCTTGATTTTTACCATTCTCGTTATCAGTCCAGTTGGCACGCATAGATAAGGAGTCTTTACCAACAGGGATAGCGATACCGAGTGCTGGGCATAGCTCTTCACCAACGGCATGTACAGCATCGAACAATGCAGCATCTTCTACATCATCACCACACGCGGCCATCCAGTTCGCTGACATCGTAATATCAGACAACTGAGCGATACGCGCACCAGCGATGTTAGTAATCGCTTCACCGACTGCTAGGCGCGCAGAGGCTTTTGGACTGATAAGCGCAACAGGCGTACGCTCACCGACACTCATGGCTTCGCCAGTCATTGGCTGACCATCTAGCGCCACTAAGCCAGAAGCAGTCACCGCACAATCTGATACAGGCACTTGATAGCGACCGACATACTGATCACGCACGACCATACCCGTGATAGAACGGTCACCAATGCTAATCAAGAATGATTTGCTAGCGACAGTTGGGTGACGCAATACATCGGTAATTGACTCGGCTAGATTAACGTCATCAAGCTCTAATGCTGGTAACGTGCTCTCGGTACGCTCAAAGCTGCGTTGCATTTTTGGTGTACCGCCGAGCAGTACTTGCATCGGCATATCGACTGGTTGCTCGTCCAACAGCTCATCATCAACGATTAGCTGACGGATATCCGTCGCCTCGCCCAAGATGGCATATGGGCAGCGCTCACGGGCACAGATAGCATCGAACTGATCTTTACTCTCTGGGCGAATCGCCAGCACATAACGTTCTTGCGCTTCGTTTGACCAGATGGCCATTGGCGACATGCCAGCTTCTAATGATGGAATCTTACGCAAGTTCAGATGCGCGCCCATTTCATGATCATTGACCAGCTCTGGCATTGCATTAGACAGACCACCTGCCCCTACATCATGTAGTGAGACAATTGGGTTGCCGTCTTTACTGTTATTACTTACATCGACATCATCACCAGCGAGTGCCCAGCAGCGATCAAGGACTTCTTGGCAACGACGCTCCATCTCAGCGTTATCGCGCTGAACTGAGGCAAAGTCCAAACCTTCATCAAGGTCACCACTATCGACTGACGATGCGGCACCGCCGCCCAGACCGATTTGCATCGCAGGGCCACCAAGAACAATTAGCAAATCGCCTTTTGTGATTGCATTTTTTTCAATCAGGTTGCGTTTGATATTGCCGTAACCACCTGCCAGCATGATTGGCTTGTGATAGCCGCGCATTTCGCTACCGTCTTTTGCCGCAGAGGTATCTAGCTGAAAACTACGGAAGTAACCGCATAGATTTGGACGACCAAACTCGTTTGAGAAGTTGGCTGAACCTAATGGCGCTTCGGTCATGATCTCCAGGCTGGTTGCCATACGATCTGGCGTACCATAATCCTGCGTGCTCAATTGACCTGACTGCTCCCACTTTTCAGCTAGCTCTGGGATATGCAGATGTGACACGTGAAATCCTGTTAGACCCGCTTTTGGCTTACCGCCACGACCAGTCGCGCCTTCGTCACGAATCTCACCGCCAGCACCTGTTGCCGCACCCGAATAAGGGGCAATCGCTGTCGGGTGATTGTGCGTTTCAACTTTCATTAAGATATCGATGTTTTCTTGATGAAAGTCGTAAGGATGGATTGAATTGGCATCCATCGCGTCGGTTGGAATCGGGTAAAAACGCATGCCATCAGACCCTGCCATGACCGCAGCGTTGTCTTTATACGCTGACAAGATGCCTTGCGGATTCGACTGGTACGTGTTTTTAATCATTTGAAACAGTGATTTTGGCTGCACTTCACCATCAACTGTCCACTGGGCATTAAAGATCTTATGACGGCAATGCTCTGAGTTGGCCTGTGCAAACATCATCAGCTCAACGTCAGTTGGGTTGCGTTTCAACTCATTGACATAGGCATTCATCAGATAGTCGATATCTTCACTTGATAACGCAAAGCCGAATTCTGTATTAGCTGATTCTAGCGCTGCCTGACCTTGTCCGATCACGTCGATATGATTCAGTGATGCTGGCGCTTGATCATCAAACAATTTGCTGACATCACTCAAGTCATAAACCAAGCTCTGAGTCATACGGTCAAACAATAATTGCTCGGCGTCTACTGATAATTTTTCGCCTGCATCACCGTCTATTTTTTCATCGAGGGTTAACGTATAAACGACAACACGCTCAACACGATTGATCTCGATTTCACAGTTATTAAAGATATCTGTCGCTTTACTTGCCCATGGCGATATCGTACCAAAACGTGGCCCAACGATGACTTGTAATTGGTTGTCTTGCGGCGCATTTAGCGTTGCTGACTGGTCAACCGCCAGTAGATCTAGCGCTTTTTTATGTTCATCACCAGATAGCTCTCGTGATAGCACATACACTTGCTGTGTACTTATTTGACTGACATTTAGCTCGGTTTTTTGCTGAAACTGACTGATGAGTTGCTGCGTCTGAAAATCGGTAAGAAACGGTTGTCCGGCGATGGTCATCATAAAGGCATAATCCGTAAGATCAAGGCATCTCTGCCATGCTAAGTAAATGGTCTGGGTATTATAACAAGAAGACCTGTAATAAGCAGGTCTAAACCAAGATAAATTGCCGATAAGTTGCGTTCTATCGCGACTTACTATTTGCGAATCGACAATTCAAAAAAGTATCTTTTTAAATCGTTTTTAATTAATCCATCGAAAAATAGAACGCTCAAATCTACGCTGTCACAATTTTTACCTAACCTTCATATTCCTTACAAACACTCACATCGCATTACTGGGAACCTATATAAATGTAGGGTGACAACTCGGTATTCTAGTCTCAGTTGTTAAGGCGACGATGATGTTTAACTTTTAAATTTATTTAATGGTTAGACATTCTAGCCTAAAGAAAAATTACTATAAATAATCAACTGTTGAATTCGGCTAATTAAAACAACGCTATATAAGCCCAATTAAAACACTATAAAAAAGGAAATTTATTATGAGTAGACAAGACCATATCGATAAAGTACAAGCACTGGTAAAAGAAGTGAAATTTGCCATGATGACCACTCGTACTCACGAAGGCCATTTACATGCCTGCCCAATGACCACTAGCGAGACGAGCATTGGCGCAAAAGAGATCTGGTTTATTGGTGATAAAACCACTGAGACCATCAAGGATATTGAAAAAGACCCACAAGTGAACTTGGCCTATGTCAGTCAAGATTCAAAAGATTATGTCTCAATTAACGGTAAAGCAGAATTGGTCGAAGACCAAGAAAAACTAGATGAGCTATGGTCGCCAATTTACAATGCGTTTTATGAGCAAGGTAAAGAAGATCCAAACGTCCAGTTAATTAAAGTCGTCCCACATGGTGCAGAGTACTGGCTAAGCGGTAGCTCAGTAGTTAATATGTTTAAAATGACCACTGCTGCAGTAATGGACGGTAAGAAAGCGACCAACTTAGGTGAAAATAATTCAGTGACGTTATAAGCTCCCTAAACTATAAATAGCGAAAACAAAAACGCCAGTGGCTAATGCGACTGGCGTTTTTACTGATAAATTATTCGTGTAGTCTTAGTCAAAGTTTACAAACTGCCTTGCCGTCGTAAAGACTAAAAGCTGTTAATTTATCTAAGGTCTTCTGTGGATTAGATTCACTAAAACCAATTTTTTTCTTTGGTGAGAAATAAGTTATTTTAGTTTGTTCATTACCTACAGACTCTAGTAAGACTTTAAAAGTATAAGTATCAAAATTAGATTTACCGATGAAATAAGCCTTGTTTTGCTCTCTGTCTAAATTGGCGTCAATAACCTGATACCCATTTTGGTTCCGGTATTCGAAACATTTACTCATATACTTTTTTAAATTAGCATAAGAAGAGACAATATCGAGTTCGACCTCGGTCGAAACTACTCTTGCATTAGTAGTAAGCTCTGTTTCAGAAGTTGGTAAAATTGCTCTCACACAGCCTGTTAAATAGGTACTTAATAAAAGAATACTAAAAATAGCAGATAGTTTTTTTTGTAATATCATGACTAAAACTCTTCTTAATTAAGGACTATTTTTCAAAAATATCAGCCACTTTTTGATTGTCATAATTACCGATTTCAACAGGACTACTAACCGCTGATTTTAGAACAATACCTTCCTTATCAGCTGGCTCAAATCTTGAGTCGGCTTCGTATTCATATACTGTGAGAGTACTAACTTCCCCTTTAGCAAAGCTTGGTTTGAACACATAGCTCTTGCCACTCTGATAGTTGACTGTAGGCAGTTGCGTATACAACGCTTTATTTTCCCATCCTGCACCACTTACTAATAGCTGATGGTTACCTGTAGGAATTTTGATAGGCCTAATACTCATTCTATAAGCATTGAGAGTTTGATTAACATTCAAACTAATTGGTATATTTTTGACCCATTGATCATCTACCTTCATAACACGAAGAGGGTCGGTAGCAAAAATACCACTACCTGTGAATTCAGCATAAGGATAGCCTCGCACTATAGCAAACTCTTGCTCATCGCTTACTACAAATTGATTGGCGTACTTAGACAATCTCTGATCATAAGAAATACCTTCTACATTCAATTGAGGTAAGCTTGCATCTCTTCCTCTTTGGGTAGTTGGGCTAGTAAAAGCCGAGCAAGCCGTCAGACCGCTAAGAACAAATATAGCCAGTAATGTTTTGTATACCATTAGAATTCCTTTTAATATTCTAGACGTAGAAATCAATCATTCTAGAATAAAAAAATTTAATAAGGTATAAAAAATTAAACATTTTTTTATTATTTTCTCCAAAACTAATACTATCAATTACATACATAAATCACCCTAATTTTAATAGCTTGAGTGATAAAACTTAAGCAAATAAGCAAAGTAGATGCATCACCTACTAGAATAAAAACAAAAACGCCAGTGGCTAATGCGACTGGCGTTTTTTTATGCGTTATCTATTATCTATTGATAGGCATTACTGTGGTGGTTTGGCGTAGCCATTATCTGCTGGATACGCTTGCGGTTGCTTTGGCTTAGCAGGATCATATAGTTTATAGATAGCCGTACCAATCACACCTGTATTGTTGATAGAACCCGATCTGGTATTGGCAGCATAAGCACTTTCTGGTTTGCTAAATATAAAGGATGCCACCGCGCTTTGGCTCTTGCGAAAACCCTCAATCACCAAATCATCATTGGGACGTAGCACATATCCGCTGTCCTGACGACTAGCAGCACTACCATCGATGACGTTTATACCATCCACACTAGCGACGATCTCATACGTGTTGGGGCTGTTATTGTTGTACACCAAACGATAGGCCTGCCCTGCTTGACCTTGCACATAATAATTGCCTGAGTCTCGATATAGTGACAGCTCACCCGTATCCGTCTCTATCGAAAAATCAACCTTACCTGCCAGCAGAGACATGCTATTAACCGCACGTCCTTTGTAAGATTTGTCGGCATAACGGACTTGCATTTGCTCGATAGGCTGACTACTCATGCGACGCAAATCAACCGTTGTCACTTGAGAATCAACGTCATCGCCCCATTTGGTACCCAAACGTTCTGACTCTGTCGCGTCTTGGGTCGCCGACATTTTAGACGACTCTGCTTGGATAGACTTGTCTTGCTGAATCGTTGGGGTGGACGACTCCTGCATGCTTGGCCCTGATGAGCAGCCCGTTAGCAATGCCAGTAATAAAATGGCAGCACCTGACTGTTTCTGATGTAACGTCATACCGATCTCCCTATTTAAATGACATATGGCCACACTTCAATCAACTTCCCTGTGTTTGCTCTTTTGTATTTTATCTACTATTTCTGAGTATATAGAAACGATGCAAACAATCAATGGCTAAAGTAAATCGGCCAAAAATCAGTGTTTACAGTCAGCCATAAAAAATACCAGTGGCTCATGCGACTGGTATTTTTTATGCCTGTTAAGGTAGGTTATGCTATAGCGTTATCCGCTTTGCTTTAAATATGGCCAAGCCGCTCTGAGATAAATCATCATCGACCATAATGTCAAAATTACAGCGGCAACCATCAGCACATAACCGATCATTTCAAGCGACTGCCAATTAAGCAGTAGTACGGTAATCGCTACCATCTGAAACGTGGTCTTTAGTTTGCCCACATAAGATACCGCGACGCTAGTGCTTTTACCCAACTCTGCCATCCACTCACGTAACGCTGATACTGCGATTTCACGCGAGATAATGACGATAGCCGCTATCGCCATAATGATATTGGGATGCCACTGTACAAGGACAATGAGCGCTACAGCTACCATCAATTTATCAGCAACAGGGTCCAAAAAGCGACCAAAGGCTGACATGACATTAAGTTTACGAGCAAAATATCCATCAAGCCAATCGGTAATTGCGGCAATAATAAAGACGCCAGTCAATAATAAATGGCGCAACAAACTATCGCTAAACTCGCTCATCCCAACGCGCGCAATGACATTGTCTGAAATCGCAGGCATACCAATACCCATAGCTGGCGGCCAATAGGCAATCGCGACAAATAGCGGAATCATCAAGATACGCGCAATCGTAAGGTTGTTAGGCAAGTTAAAAATACTCTTGGTATTTTGCGAACTTGGCGGTTCTTCCTGCGTATGCAAATGCGTGCTGTCAGTCATGGCAAACCCAGTTTAATATGAACATAATAATGGCAGATAGCTTAGCATTTTTCGGACAAGGCGTCATGCCATCTCTGCAGCGATTGAGTTATCAAATATATAAAGAAAGGTATCAAGATCGACTAGATGACCTCCTATCGACATAACGTATTGAAATTATTGGAAGCCTTTATGAATGATTTCATCATAGAGCTGCGCTACTTACTCTAAATAGCAGTGCTTCATACCAGTCTTGGCGTCTTTTGGATTTTTACAACGTAATATACTGTAACCAAAACCGCCAGACAGCACTCAATTGCGCTATCATAGCGACTGTACCAGAACACTTGTACACTTAAATCAGTAAATATTAATAGCTAAGTAAATATCTCCACCTATTGTATTGATAATTATTACCCTTATAAATAACAGTAGAGAGCACCAATAATTACAACAACTCTTGACCACGGCCTGTGTAGCTAATACATGACCCGTTTTCCTCAGCCCACAGTACCTCCTCTGTGGGCCTTTTTTTGCTTACGTTTTGCTAAATGTCGAGTTTTTATACTTTCCAAATATCGCTTAAACACTAGCTTTAAAATAAGCCTCAGTTCTAAACAATGCAAAATAATGAGCATGGATATTACGCTTACTGCGTTTGCATGATTGCTTTAACAGTTTGCTGCGCCATTCGATAGCAGCTCTCAATATTACCTTTTGCACACCAGTCACCACTGACGATCCATTGCTTGGTTGCATCGATTAAGATGCCTAGCTCTTCAGTATCCTTATTTACGATAGTAGCTGCATAGCGCCAACGATGGCAGTCTATTTGGCTAGGTGCGCTGTCCTCATTCCAGTTCAATGCTTGTTTTGCCGCCTGTAATAATTGTTCTTTTACCAACTCAATATCATCATCGACGTGGGATTCTGACCAGTCATTACGTGCATGAATGGTGACACTTGGTAGTAGTTCACCATGAGCAGGCTTTTGATGCTCAATAAATATCCTATCAAGAATAGTGCTATTTAAATAAGCGACATCCCATTGCGGTGCTAACTTAACCCTTAATGTCTCAGGTAGCTTTTGTACATCATCCCAACCAAGCATCAACGTATAGCAGGCTTGCATTTGCGGTTTAGTAATTTTGTCTTGTTGACTAAAGCCGCTATCTGCCATCAGCTCTACCGCCTGACCATTTGGCGCTGTGCAGATCACCCAATCAAACCAACCAAGACTGGCGCCAGTTTCGTCAAATAGCTCAGTTTGCTTGCTGTTTTGATTAAAAGTTTGATTATGAGTTTGGTTCTGGATCTGATGCTGAGACTGCTGTTGGTTGTGAGACTGTAAATATTGAGCAAGCGGTGCGACACGGGTCTTAAATACTATGGTCGTGTGCTTGAGCGCGGCGGCCAATTCACGGCCCCAACTGGTCATTTTCGGTGTGCTGATATAGCGTGCATGCACCGCGTCCCATTGTTCTTTGCTTTGGATATTAGGCGGTTGCCCATTGTCACTTGCTGGCGTTAATTCAACCACTTCGGCACACCACGGCTGTAGCAACCCTGTATCTAACCAAGGCGCGATAAACTGTTGAAAGTCAGCAGTTTTCGCAGTAAAAAACTGTGCACCGAACGACCATTGCCAGTTTTTATCAGTTTTACTATCGCTGCGATAGCGGGTCGCTAAACGGCCTACACTGCGTGATTTTTCAAAGATAGTGATTTGCGGGATGTTAGATGGCGAGCTTGATTGGTTTGAAGCACGCTCTAATAGTGTTGCTGTGAGCAATCCCGTTAGGCCACCACCGATGATGGCGATTTTTGGGGCAGATAGAACAGTTGAGCACAAAGCATGATCAGTCATGATGACAGTAGACCTTATAAAGTATTTATGAGTCGCTACTATATTAATTAGTTAGCCTAGTAAGTACCGAGTGGCTCGTCAATTAATCCTCAATTAAAATGGTAGCGATATTATCCTGTTAGCATTATTGAACCTTCAAAATGCGCCAATATCAATATCGTCTACGTAAAAAAGCCATGCTATTCTCGATAACATGGCTTCTATTCAGCTTTGATATGCAAATATTAATGGCTAGTACTGAATAACTATCCTTAATACTGCAGGTTTGTTATCAGGCTGAATTACTCTCCACGACCCGCTTTGACTTCTTCGACCAAGTCATTAATCACTGAGCTATCAGCAAGCGTAGATAGGTCGCCCAGTCCCACATATTGCCCTGCTGCAAGGTTACGCAAGATACGGCGCATGATTTTTCCCGAGCGCGTTTTTGGTAGTGCATCAACCATATAGATAGCATCTAACGTCGCAATTGGTCCAATCTCGGCACGCACATGACGTTTTAGTTCTGCTTTTAGATCGTCGGTCTTTTCTTCACCTGACTTTAGAATGATAAATGCACAGATACCTGTACCGCGTATCTCATGCGGCATACCGACAATCGCAGCTTCGGCAGTTGCAGGATGCGCAACCACAGCGCTTTCAATCTCTGCTGTGCCCAAGCGATGGCCTGCAACGTTGAGTACATCGTCGACACGACCAGTAATCCAGTAATGCCCATCTTCGTCACGTTGAGCGCCATCACCCGTGAAATAATGACCTGGATAATCGCTAAAGTAAGTCTTTAAGAAACGTGGATGGTCATTGTAGATGGTACGCATCTGCCCCGGCCAACCACTACTGATCACCAAGTTACCTTCTGCTGGGCCTTCCAAGATTGCGCCATCGCTATCGACGACTTCTGGTTTGACGCCATATAGTGGTGTCATGGCCGCGCCTGGCTTGAGATCGACCGTGCCTGGTATTGGCGCCATCAAGATGCCGCCTGTCTCGGTCTGCCACCATGTATCGACGATAGGACATTTGCCATCACCGACGACATTGTAGTACCAGTCCCACGCTTCTGGGTTGATTGGCTCACCGACCGAACCTAGCAAACGCAAACTAGAACGATCCGACTCTCGAACAAAGGCGTCGCCCTCTTTCATCATCGCGCGAATGGCTGTTGGGGCGGTATATAAAATAGTCACGTCATGCTTATCGATAATATGACCAATACGCGCCCATGTTGGGTGCTCTGGCACACCTTCGAACATTACCGTTGTCGTGCCATTGGCCAGTGGTGCATAGGTTGAGTACGTGTGGCCAGTAATCCAGCCCACATCTGCCGTACACCAGTAGACGTCATCTTCTTTGATATCAAAAACATCACGGAACGTTGAGATAGCATAGGTGATATAGCCGCCTGTAGTATGCACTACACCTTTTGGCTTACCTGTCGAACCAGAAGTATATAATAAGAATAGCGGGTCTTCGGCGTTCATGACTTCAGGCTCGCAGATCTCTGATTGACCATCGACCAAATTGTGATACCACACATCACGGCGGCCACTCATCGGTATAGAGTTACCCGTACGATGAACGACGATGACTTTTTCGACGCTCTCAGTACCATCCATGTCGAGTGCGTGATCGACATTGGCTTTAAGCGGTGTGTGCTTGCCGCCGCGTAAACCTTCATCAGCGGTAATAACAACTTTTGAGCGACTGTCTATCAAGCGATTGCCCAGACTCTCGGCAGAAAAACCACCAAACACCACTGAATGCACCGCACCAATACGCGCGCATGCCAGCATCGCTACCATGGCTTCCGGTATCATCGGCATATACAAGGTGACACGATCACCTTTTACAACGCCAAGTTTGCGTAATGAATTACCTAAGCGGCAGACAGCTTCATGCAGCTCTTTAAAAGAGATGATTTTGTGCAGTGAAGGGTGATCACCTTCCCAGATGATAGCAGGCTTGTATGGGTTTTCTTCGAGGTGACGATCAAGACAGTTGACTGAAATGTTCAGCTCACCATCTTCAAACCACTTGATGCGAAAATCATCTAAGTCATAATTGACGTTACTGACTTTGGTCGGCTTTTTTATCCAGTCGATTAGCTCAGCACGCTTCGCCCAAAAAGCATCAATTGCTTCGGCTGATTCGATAGATTTCTGGTAGTCTGTAAGGTACTTATCAGGTGTGGTATTGGCAGCAGCCATAAACTCGGCTGAGATAGGAAATGATTTCTGAGTCATAGTGTTGGGTCCCTTTTAATTATTATGACCTACATGGGTGTTCGTCTATGACGCGCCCCATGTAAGCGATAAGAGTCATCTTCCATAATGTGTGACACTTATCGTTAGTTTGACAAATAAGCGTGACGGTTGCAAGACATCAAAAGCCAAACATAACAATTTCACTGTACATCTGTATGTTTAGATAATTATATTAGTAATTATACTGGTACGTATAATGCTATTTATAGGGGCAGCTATCATAACGATAGTACTAAAATGACAGCTGGTTGTGATCACACGGTAACAGCGTATGGCTTAGGGCATTTAATCCTTGTAACCTTTAGTGAAATATGGACAATAGCTACACTAAACATACTGCTTCATTTAACAAAATGTCAGCCGCGTTTTTAATAAAAACAATGCTTGGCCTGGTTATACTTTTTTCACCCCATCGTTTTACGAGACCGCAATGACTAATCAACGCAATGCACAAAACCATACTCACTATGACGTCATTATCATCGGTGCTGGAGCTTCAGGGTTGTACTGTGCACTGACTGCCGGACGGCGCGGTCGCCGCGTATTGGTTTTGGATCATGCCAATAAAGCTGGCAAAAAGATTTTGATGTCAGGTGGTGGTCGCTGCAACTTCACCAATTACTTTGTAGAGCCTGAGCACTTTATTGGTGCCAATCCCCACTTCTGCAAATCAGCGCTAAGTCGTTACCCAAGTTGGGAGTTTATCGGCATGGTAGAGTCGCATAAGATTGCCTACCATGAACGCGAACACGGTCAGCTGTTCTGTGACGACTCGGCACAAGATATCTTGTCTATGCTCCTAGATGAATGCACGGCTGTAGGCGTACAAGTAAAGCTTAATGCTCAGATTGATCACGTTAAAACTGCTGCTCATGATAACGGTGAGCGCTTTTATCTAACGACGAGTAAAAAGCTTGGTAAAAAAGACATCGCGAGCGGCACTCAGTCCGCGCAAACGCGCTATAGCTGTGAATCTTTGGTGGTCGCTACTGGTGGGCTATCTATCCCGACCATGGGAGCAAGTGGTATTGGCTATGAGTTGGCGCAGCAGTTTGGGCATACGCTCGTACCTACTAATGCCAGTCTTGTGCCGTTTACCTTCACTGATAAAACAGGCGAGCTTATCCGTGCCTTGGCTGGTATCAGTCTGCCAGTTATTGCCAGTAACGAGCGTATTTCTTTTAAATTACCCGTGCTATTTACCCATCGTGGCCTCTCTGGCCCTGCCATGCTACAGCTCTCCAACTATTGGCAGACTGGCGAAACCATCAGTATCAATCTGTTGCCTGAAATAGACGTCACTGAGCTTTTACTTGCTCGCAAAAAGTCACATCCACGCCAGCTTATTCGTACCGTATTGGCAGAAAACACAGATAATGCATTACCCAAGAAGCTATTAGAAGCACTACAGACGCATCTGTGGGAAGACATCAAAGATACGGAGCTTGCTAATATTAAAGACGAACGTCTCACAGAGCTTGGTATTACCCTTAATGGTTGGCAGCTCAAACCTTCTGGCACGGAAGGCTACCGAACCGCTGAGGTCACACGCGGCGGCGTCAAAACTGATGAGGTTTCTTCAAAAACGATGCAAAGCAATTTACAAGACGGCTTATACTTTATCGGTGAAGTGCTTGATGTGACCGGCTGGCTTGGTGGTTATAATTTTCAGTGGGCATGGGCAAGTGGTTTTGTGAGTGGTGAGATCGTCTAATCATGGACACTTATAAGTTTTTAACGTTTGCTTAATCGCTGCCGACAGCACTAGGAATGAAATAGTAATAAAAACTCATACAATCTACTCTTATATTCATAGTAGTATTACTTAATAATAGCTTTTCTATTGATAGTAATTCTAATTAGACTAATGAGGTGACCCATGCGTTCAATTAAACACATTCACGGTGAAAAAGAGTCGCACTGGGTAGGTGACGGCTTTTTTGTAAAAACTCTGATCAGTCATCTAGATGATAATCCAGACCTTAATTATAGCCATACTGATCCTTTCTTATTATTAGACTATGCCAAGCCAACAACGTTTTCACCCAACCCCGCTTATAAAATGCAGCCACATGGCGTTGGTCAACACCCACATAAAGGTTTTGAAACTGTCACCATTGCTTATGCAGGTGAGATTAGTCATGTAGATTCGACAGGTGGGCGCGGTGATATTTTAGAAGGTGATGTACAGTGGATGACTGCTGGTCGCGGTATTCTGCACGAAGAGTTCCACTCTGAAGCATTCGGTCAGCGTGGTGGCATATTTAGTATGGTGCAGTTATGGGTCAACTTGCCAAGCACCCACAAGCTGACCGACCCCAAATATCAGTCTATCAAACGTGCTGATATGCCTATCGTTGATCTGATAGACAATAGCGACGAGCAAACTGTCATCGGTCAAGCTGCCATTATTGCCGGTGACTGGCATGGGATAACGGGAGCAGCAACGACCTTTACGCCAGTCAATATGTGGGATATCGAGCTACATACAGCAGGTACAACCTCGCTACAAATACCGAAAACGCACAATACCCTACTGCTGGTACAAGAAGGTCAAGTATTGGTCAACGGTACAGCCGTCAGTGCAGGCAGCCTGATAGAGTTTTCAGCGCCTATCCAAGCTAATGTAGGCACTCAAACTGAATGTTCATCCTTACCTAAGACCGATACTATCGAACTCACCTACCCTGCAACTACCGATGAAGACGCACCTATCAAATTGCTGCTGCTAAGCGGCGAGCCAATCGGTGAACCGGTCGCAGGTCACGGTCCTTTTGTCATGAATACCCAAGATGAGCTACGACAAACGTTCCGTGATTATCAAACAGGCAATTTTGGATATTAATCAAAATAAATGCGTAAAAAAAAGCCCTCTAACTATCAATAGTCAGAGGGCTTTTATGAAGCATAATTTAGCTATTTAGTCAGCAGAACCGACAAATAAACTATTGCGCCTGATCCATAAACGGATAATCAGTGTAGCCAACCGTGCTGCCACCATAGAAGCTCTCTGGATGCTGCTCGTTGAGCGGTGCGCCCTCTTGAATACGTTCAGCGAGATCAGGGTTGGCAATATAATCACGACCGAATGCTACCGCATCGATATAGCCTGCTTTGATGTTCTTCTCAGCTTTGTCCGCATCATAGCCACCCGCCGCGATGATGGTCTGATCGAACGCATCACGGACACGCTGACGGAACTCATCGCTATACGGCGTACCACCTGCCCAATCTGGCTCTGACAGATGCAAATACATTAGACCACGCTTATTGATTTGTTCAATCAGCCAAATGTTATCGTCTTCTTCGTAGCCTCCCTCAACATTGTTGAATGTGCCCAGTGGCGAGATACGAATACCAATATGATCTGCATCCCAAGCATCCACACATGCATCGATAACATCTAAGGTCAGACGCGCGCGGTTTTCGCGGCTGCCACCGTATTCATCGTCACGCTGATTGGTATGCTCGGCCCAAAACTGATGCAGCAAATAACCATGCGCGCCATGAATCTCAATACCATCAAACCCCGCTTCCTGCGCGCACTTGGCTGCATGCGCAAAGTCAGTAACCACTTGCTGAATCTCATCAAGACTGGCTGGGCGCGGCGGCGTGGCATCCGCGCGAATGGCTTGGTTGTCACTATCACGCAATGAGGTACGGATACCTACATCGACATCTGAGGCTGAAATTGGCGCACGGCGTTCAGGTTGTACGCTTTCATGTGAGACAAGTCCTGTGTGCCATAGCTGGACGACGATCTTGCCACCTTTGGCATGGACATTGTCAACGATGGCTTTCCATGCAGTGACTTGATCTTGAGTATGTAGCCCTGGTGCGCCTGCATAGCCTTTTGCTTGAAACGATACTTGCGTTGCCTCAGTGATGACAAGGCCCGCCCCTGCACGCTGCGAGTAGTACTCTGCTGCCCATGTGATAGGGACATCGCCTGGCTCAACGGCACGCAGACGTGTCAGTGGGGCCATCATAATGCGGTTTTTTAGCGTTTGTGTGCCCATTTTTACAGGCTCAAATAAAATATCGTGTGCCATAATCTGTCCTATTGGTTATTGTCGCTATTTATGATCTTTAGTTATAGCAACCATCATTCATACTGATTATTATCGAATGCTGTTTAGAAAAACTTATAATATCATTAGTAACTCTACGTTTAGCGCCTACCTTTATAGGGAACAGATTTCATTATTCCAAGCAATATTTACAAACAGATACAGTAATATTCACCTATACAAATCTTCGTATCTGTTTACTACGAAGACTGTTTACTAAGCCTTAAATACTGTTCGTCTGGGTCTTGTCTTTTGGCTTTAGCATTTTCTTAATTGATAGCTCTAATGACAGATATGTGCCGATCAATATCACAATCGAACCAATGATGGCTTGTATATTTAGCGCCTCGCCAAGCAATAGATACCCTAAAATAATAGCAAAAATTGGGATGACTAACGTGATACTCGTGGCACGCGTTGGCCCAATATTTTTGATCAACTGATTCATAAAAATAAGGGCAATGGCGGTTGAAAACACACCAATACAGATCACCGAAACCCATGCCTTTATGCTGATCGCTTTGCCATAAGGAAACTCTGTAAAAGCCACCGGCAGCATAATAATACTACCGATAATGAGCGAGCCTGCAGTGATAGCGACTGGCGATACTTCGTACAGATAGTTCTTGGTGATGTTGGCCCCAAGCGCATAACCTACACAGGCTAGTAGCGCGTAGCCCATCGGTAGGAGTCCTTCGATCAATCCTTTGCCTGGCTCGCCGCCACCAAACAAGCTTTCGCTCATCAGTATGATTACCCCAATCACCCCAATGACCAAACCGAGTGCTTGTTTTTTCGATAGCCTATCTTTAAAGAAGACTCTAGCGATAAAACCACTCATCATCGGTACAGAAGCATTTAGCACGGCTAGCACGCCTGCGTTCACTGATTGCGCGGAAAACGAGAACAACACAAAAGGCAGCGCTGCTGAAAACAAGCCAACGAGCGCTAGCATTTTCCAATGCTCCTTGATGCCTACTCTGTTTTTCTTATTGAGCAATACAAAGACCAACATGACCAATCCGGCGAATATCACACGCAAGCTGGCGAATGCCAATGAGCCAAACTCAGGCACGCCAATACGATAAAAAACGAAAGAGAGTGACCACATAAAAGAGAGCGTCACAAAGATGATGAGGTCACGGTTGGTCATTGGGTAATCCTATTAAGCGCTTAGACTGCGTTTACCAACTCGTGTCGGTCATAAGCGTCTGATGCGTTGTAAAAATTATCATGTGATTAAAAACTCATGATGATAACTTTTTAATTGTTTGATGGGTAATTTTTTATAAAATTTATAGTGAGTTTTTATCCACTTATTGATTTTTTTAGCACAGTTTTAAGGTTTTCACCTTTTTGATAATCTGTAAATTTGGACAAATCCCTTTTATTGAGCACCATACAGTAAGCAGCGCCTATCCTATATTTCTTATACTTTAGCCTATTCCAGCACCTTTCTATTCACATACTAAAGAACTCCAAAGTCACCCTTAAGTAAGTCATCCGTTCAATACCTATAAAAACAGATCCACGGTCATAGTAAATCCTGCTTATAGCACTACCCTATAACAGCTACTCTTAATAATACTGTTGTTAAAAGTAGCTCTGATAAATCAATTCAAGATTTTCTCAAAATATATTAGTTGATATTTGTTCACTAATTTTCTACTATCTAAAAAGTATTGGTTAGTATTTGGCAATACACAAAATAGATGGCAAACATCATTAGTAGGATTTATAAATTATTGAGGAATGATTATGAAAAGGATAGCGTTATTTGTCGGTATGATATCAGTTGCAACGGCAGGTTTTTGCGGGGTTGGTCAGTTCTCAGATGAGACCACTTGCTATGTTTATAAGCAAGATAAACTACAAAAAAAGCTAAACTGTCAGTATGAGGGCGCTGAGGGTGCAGCGATGAGTTATAGTTTTAGACAGGTCTCCTATAATCTGCCAGGATTTGGCAAAATGGCAACCTCTACCAGTGCAAATTATAATGACCGTAATGAAGTGACTGGATGGACCACCACCGTCAATGACGAGCCCGCGATCATCAGATATCGTCTGCCAACCAATCAGCGTATCGTCAGTGATGCCTATGCGCAGTCTGGTAAAGCGGTTATGCAATGTTATCTTAGTACAAAATCGCAGTGGGAAATCTGTGCTAAATAGAGCAGAGTACTCTAGCAATTTATAGTGCAATAAAGCTGAGTGTTTTGCTTGGCTTTTATTGCCGCCTGCTAAAAACTGAAGCATCAACCTTAGCCCCATCCTCTATGAAACTTTCTCACCGTTTTCTCTATATACTCAACGCCTTCACCACTGACAAAACCACTGATAAAATCAACCTCCCTGTTAGACAGCCATTGAATTACAACCCTGCATCGGTAAGAATGATGCTACCTATTTATAAAATCTACTCACCAACCCAGTTTATTAAAGAGTCAAATACATGAAACTGCGCATCCTAAAGTCTGCTGTGACCAATCCTTGGTTTAATCTTGCCACCGAAGATTGGATATTTAATACGCTCAACCCCGACTCGCATACTCTATTTTTATGGCGTAACTCTGAGACCGTGGTTATTGGACGCTCGCAAAACCCATGGGTAGAGTGCAAAACCGATAAGATGGAAGCAGACGATGTGTTTTTAGCACGGCGTCAGAGCGGCGGCGGCGCAGTATTCCATGACTTGGGCAATACCAACTTTACTTTTTTATCGCCCAGTGATGCTTACGACCAAGAAGCAAACTTCACTATCATCATCAATGCGCTTAAGAAACTCGGCATAGACGCTACGCTGTCTGGTCGCAACGACATGCAGGTAGGCGACCGCAAAATATCGGGCAGCGCATTTAGACATGCCGCCGATCGTAGCTTTCATCATGGCACATTGCTGGTCAATGCCAATATGCAAAAGCTTGGCGACTATCTGAACCCGCATCCGCTAAAGCTCAAAGCAAAAGGCATCAAGTCTGTACGTGCGCGCGTGGCAAACTTGGTAGATTTTAATGAGGCTATCAATCACGAGACCTTGTCTGATGCGATTATCGAAGCGTTTTGTAAATATCATGGAGAGATTGCACAGGTCGAGCCATTAGATGAAGCCAGCCTCGCCAAGCAGCCGACGCTAAACGCTTACTATCAACAGATGGCAGACTGGGATTGGCGCTTTGGCAAGACACCTGAGTTTAGCCATCATATCGAGACGCGCTTTGATTGGGGCATGATAGATGTGCATATGGATGTGAAGCAAGCCGTGATTACCGAGGTTGTCATCTTTTCTGATGCGCTAAATGTTGAGCTTATTGACCTACTTAAGAATACATTGACTGGCGTTAAATATAATAAGCCTGAGATTAAAAACAAACTCGATGAGTTAGCAAAAGCGCAACCTGAATTGGCGGCTCAGGTGGGTGATTTTGAAAAATGGTTGGTTGGTGAGATGGAAGGTTAGATTTTGCGACGTCAGATTTAATATAACAAGTATTGCAGAGTGTGCTGCTTACACTGCTTGATAAAAAGCTACTGACACAAATGCGCTTTATGTAATTAACGGTATTGATACCATACATACGCCATCTGAGATTTTGTATATTAATGATGCATAACAAGCACCCTACCATTACTCCATTTTTTATGAATAATCAATATTAAGGTATTTTCATGAAGTACTTACATGCAATGATTAGAACCAACAAACTAGAAGAAACGTTATTTTTCTATTGTGACCTTATGGGCTTACAACTGCTAAGAAAGAAAGATTCTGAATCAGGCAGATTCAGCTTATATTTTTTAGCAACGCATGAGGGTGCACCAGAAATTGAGGTGACACACAACTGGGATGAAAAAGAGTATACCAATGGCGATAATTTTGGGCACTTTGCCTTTAGAGTCGACAACATATATGCACAGTGCGACACCTTTATACAGGCAGGGGTCGAGATATTAAGACCGCCAAGAGATGGCCATATGGCTTTTGTTAAAGACCCTAATAATATCTCAATTGAGCTGCTACAAAATGGCGAAGACTTAGAACCTATTGAGCCTTGGATTTCGATGGAGAATATTGGCAGTTGGTAAGTGAGTGAGGCTGGTTAGTTGGGCTAGGATGGGTGGACTGATTCATTTTTTGAAAATAGTGATGATGACACATATATCACAGTGGTAGCTTTCTTAAAATACAATCAAGCTCTAAAAAATGAGGGTAATATGAAAAGGTTATGCATCACTACAATCGGTATTTTAGGCACTTGCCTACTTTCCACTTATGCAAATTCAGCAAGTTTTGATTGCAACAAAGCTGCTAGCTGGGTAGAAAAAACCGTTTGTGACAGTCCTGAGCTTTCTAAGCTTGATGACACAATGGCGAAGAAATATAAAATCAATCTTGGCGCTGCTCCTGACTATGAAGACAGCAAAGCTTTTAAAGATAGGTTCATTGCTAACCAACGCACATGGCTTACGTTTCAGCGTAATACCTGTAAAAGTGAAGAATGTCTGATACGCGAGTATAAAGAGTATATCGAAGAGCAAAGCAGTTACGGTGTGGCTTGGAATTTTTCAGATGAGTTAAGTCCTTCTGATTTACCGAGTAAAAATGCCTTTGGTAAGTTTTCTCAAATCTCTCAAATCTCAATATATAATTCAGGTACTCAACGCTGGGAGGATACAGGAGAGGCGAAAAACACGGTATCGATTCATAGTATCGCTAATAAACCTTATCTTTCTATTATCGAGGGCGTTTTGATTTTTACCAATGCTCATACTTGTGATTTAGGAGAGAGTAAGGCCGTATGGTCACAGAATCATTGGGTCATCAACGATGATCAATCAGATAAAAACGTTGAGCTACGCTTATATCCAGCATTTCATAAGGGTAAAACTCAATTATTATTAAGAGATATGGATGATCAATATAGAAGACTGCATTGTGGTGCGCGAGGATATTTTGACGGTATTGTATTAGAGCATGAGTAAGTAAACAACACCTCTCTATTCTCTCAGAATAAACATAAGCTGAACTGAATATCCAATTTAATAAGTCAATTTTTCATTCTAAATAAAAAAGGACGGCAAGAGATATCCCCCTCGCCGTCCATTATTTAACATTCATGCTAAAGAGTTTAGATCTGAGCGGCAACTTCAGCACCATCACGAATCGCACGTTTGGCATCTAGTTCAGCCGCTAGCTTAGCACCGCCAATTAGGTGATATTGCGCGTCTGGTGCATCACCAACATTTGGCATCAACTCAACGACTGACTCTTGACCGGCACAGACAACGACACTATCGACACGTAATAACTGGCTTTGACCTTGTGGGTTAGTCACCCAGATACCTTCGTTGGTGATTTTGTCATATTGCACGCCAGCGACTTGGATCACGCCGTGAGATTTGATATGCGCACGATGTACCCAGCCTGAGGTTTTGTTCAGACCACTACCCAGACGGCCTTTGCTACGCTGCATGAGATAAACTTGGCGGATTGGCTTAATCGCGTGCGGTCTGACCAGACCACCATCAATTTGATAGTCGGTATCGTTGGTCACGCCCCACTCTTCGCGCCACTCGCTGATAGACTGTGGTTCAGGACGATAGCTTGGATCTTTTAGTCCCTCAGGGCCGATCTCATCCAGTGACTTACCATGATTAGCCGTTAGATATTCACTTACATCAAAGCCGATACCACCAGCACCGATGACCGCGACTGTGTTACCCACTGCTTTTTCGCCAGACAGTAGCTCAGCATAGCTCATTACTTGTGGCAGCTCAGCCCCTTCGAGCTTACCTTCTAGACTTCTCGGTACGACACCCGTTGCCACGATGACATGATGGAACTTAGCTTTTTCAAGCATGTCCTTATCGACTTTGGTATTCAGTTTAATCTCAACACCCAGATGCTCAAGCTCATTGATGTAGTAGCGAATAGTTTCAAAGAACTCTTCTTTACCAGGGATGACTTTAGCGTAGTTAAACTGTCCGCCAAGCACGTCTTTAGCTTCAAACAGAGTCACGTCATGACCACGTAAGGCCGCCACATGAGCCGCTGACATACCAGCAACACCGCCGCCGATGACGGCGACTTTTTTCGGTTTTTTGGTTTTCTTATAGACCAATTCAGTCTCATAACAAGCTTGCGGATTGACCAAACAAGTCGAGCGTTTGTTTTCAAACGTATGGTCGAGGCAGGCTTGGTTACAAGCGATACAGGTGTTAATACGATCTGTCTGACCATTTTTGGCTTTATTGACCCAGTGCGCATCAGCCAAGAATGGACGCGCCATCTGAATCATGTCAGCTTGACCAGTCGCAACGATTTCTTCTGCTGTCTCTGGCATGTTGATACGGTTGGCCGCCATCATCGGGATGCTGATATGTTTTTTGATTTCAGCAGTGAAATCAACAAAAGCGGCTCGTGGTACGCTAGTCACGATAGTCGGCACACGCGCTTCATGCCAGCCGATACCAGTGTTCATGATGGTCACGCCCGCTTCTTCTAGCGCTTTGGCCACGGTGATGACTTCATCCATGACGTTACCGTCTTTGACCAAATCAATCACTGATAAGCGGAATAGAATAATAAAATCTTCGCCAGTCGCCTCACGTACCGCTTTGACCACGTCAACAGCAAACTTCATACGTCCATGAATATCACCACCATAGATGTCTTTACGCTTATTCACATGGCTTGATAAAAACTGGTTGAGCAAATAGCCCTCAGAACCCATGATTTCGACGCCATCATAGCCTGCTTGCTTGGCAAGTTTGGCTGAGCGAGCGTAATCTTTTACCGTCTGCTCGATGTTTTTGATGCTCATCTTGCGTGGCTTAAACGGTGAGATTGGAGATTTAATCGGGCTAGAGGATACGGCAAAAGGATGATAGCCATAGCGACCACTGTGCAATATCTGCATGATGATTTTGCTGTCGTGCTTGTGCACAGCACGGGTGACACGCTGGTGATTGATAACATCAGCTTTGGTATTCATCGTTCCGCCAGCAGGCAACAACCAACCTTCGCGGTTAGGCGAGATACCGCCAGTGATCATCATTGCCACGCCGCCCTTGGCACGTTCTGCAAAATACGCCGCCAGCTTGCCATAATTATAAAAACGGTCTTCAAGCCCAGTATGCATTGAGCCCATAACCATACGGTTTTTTAGCGTAGTAAAGCCCAAATCTAGCGGCTCAAATAAATGCGGATAGTGTTCATTGGTGCTAGCGGTTTGGATCGTATTGGCACTATGGCTGGCAGACATATCATTTTCCTTATGAATAGTTTATGAGGCTACTTCTTAAAAACGGCTTTTTAGAATTAGTGGAGCTAAGAGGTTTAGCATCATCGATATCGTAACACACCGCGATTATTGTCAGCTATGCAGACAAGCGACTGATGAGTGAGCACTATATTAATTGATATAACGAGCGGGACGGTGTATCAGGCTGTACTGTGGCATATGGTTAAGCAAACACCACAAAACCCAGCCAACTTTTGAGGTACATTATATACCGTTAACTTAATATCACTTAGAGATTAGATTAAGGTATAAATCGATAAATATCGACTTATACCTATAATTTCTATGCTAGATTACTGTACTAAATAATATACTGACGTTAATGTACTGACGTTAATGTACTGACGCATTATAGAAATACGATAAAGGACTATCATCATGACAGATTTCCATACAGGTCTTGGCAAAAATGCCGCCAACCATCAACCACTTACCCCTATTGATTTCATCATTCGCAGCGCGCAAGTTTATCCTAATAAGACTGCCATCATTTATGACGACCTAGAACACAATAACCTCACTCAGACATGGCAACAGACCTATACCCGCTGCCGCCAACTGGCTGATGGCCTGCGCAAATTGGGTATCGATAAAAATGATACGGTCGCCGTGATGCTACCGAACACGCCAGCGATGGTCGAATGCGCCTTTGGTGTGCCTATGTCAGGCGGCGTACTCTGCACCTTAAACACCCGCCTTGATATTAATGCACTTACCTTTTGTTTGCAGCATTCCGAAGCCAAGGTCTTAATCTTAGACAGCGAGTTTGCTGAGCATGCTGAGATTATTGATGAGACTTTTCCAGACTTAATCGTCATTCATTCAACGGACAAAGCTGTCGATGTCGAGCGTTTTGGGCTCATGAGTTATGAAGCATTGGTAGCCAGTTCAGACAGCTTGGATAATTGGGAGATGCCGACGGATGAGTGGGACGCTATTGCGCTGAATTATACCTCTGGGACGACAGGCAAGCCCAAAGGTGTGGTCTATCACCATCGCGGCGCAACTCTCAATGCTGTCTCTAATATTTTAGATTGGGACATGCCCAAACACCCCATGTATCTATGGACGCTACCGCTGTTTCACTGTAACGGTTGGTGCTTTCCATGGACCATCGCCGAGCGTGCTGGGGTCAATGTATGCTTGAGAAAAATTGATGCTGACTTGATATTGCAGCTGATTGCCAAGTATCAAGTTAGCCATTATTGCTCTGCACCGGTCGTGCACAATATGATTGCGGGTGGCAAACCAGAGTATAAAGAAGCTATCACCCATACGGTCAAAGGTTGGGTCGCGGGTGCACCGCCATCCGAAACCATGCTGGCTGCAATGGAAGCGATGGGCTTTCATATCTCTCACGTTTATGGTCTCACTGAAGTATATGGGCCAGTGACGGTCTGCGCTGAGCAAGAAGAATGGAATGAGCTAGATGTAGCCACACGCGCCCAAAAGAAATCACGCCAAGGCATGACATCACATCTGATGGCAGGGTTTGAGGTATTTAAACAAGGTACTACCGAGCCAGTCGCCGCTGACGGAGAAGAGATGGGTGAGCTGGCGTTACGTGGCAATATGGTGATGAAAGGCTATCTAAAAAGCCGCAAAGCTACCGAAGAGGCATTCGCTGATGGCTGGTTCCGCACGGGTGATCTGGGTGTTAAATATCCTGATGGCTATATCAAAATTATGGACAGACTAAAAGATATCATCATTTCAGGCGGTGAGAATATCTCTAGTATCGAGGTAGAAAACATCTTGTATAAACTACCTACGATTGAGAGCTGTGCCGTCGTCGCCGCACCAAATGATAAATGGGGCGAAGTGCCCGTCGCCTTTATCGAGATTCACGCCGGTAGCACGCTGCAACGTGATACGGTGATGGAGCATTGTAGTCAGCACCTAGCAGGTTTTAAAGTGCCGAAATATATTGTCTTTGCAGAAATACCTAAGACCAGTACCGGTAAAGTTCAAAAGTTTGAGCTACGCCAAGCGGCTAAATCATTGGCACACGAAACGCCAAAAGTAACCGCCAGTGCTAAATAAAACTGTTATTTATTAAATCATATCGTCAATTAACATTCATCAAAAAGGTCAGCTACATATAGCTGACCTTTTTTTGAGCGCTCGTCTATTTATAGAGAACTAGTTATGTTAACCAAGCTTAGGCTCAAGCCATTTATAAACCAGCATTCCTATAATCATGGCAGGAATAAACACATAGGCTTGCCATTGACCAGTACCGAGCAATACAATTCCAGGTCCCGGGCAGATACCAACTAGCCCCCAGCCGATACCGAACAACATCGCACCGATAAGTAATTTTTTATTAATGACAGTTTTGCTTGGCATATCAATCGGTGTACCAATCCAGCTGCTTTGTTGACGCTTTGCTAATCGTACACCGAAGAAAGCGACAATCAGACCACCGCCCATCACAAGAGCAAGGGAGATATCCCATGCACCAAATACGTCCAAAAACCCTTGTACCTTTATAGGATCAGTCATACCTGACACCAGTAGTCCCAGTCCAAACAGCAGTCCTGCTAGCAATCCGATTATATTTTTTAGCATCGTCGTATCTCGCTATTATTATCTTTTATTAACCATCATATGTCGTTCGCGTATGAGTCCGACCATCAGTCTTCATCTGGCAATCTGCCATGAGTTCGCTATATAGTCGATTCAATTTAAAAAGAATACAGTGCTTCTAGGATAAATTTTTCGAAGCCTCTGGAGTGCGAAGCACACAGCAAGCGAGGAAAGTTTATACTAGCAGAACACTATTTTAAACGTACCTCTTTTATATTGAACTGACTATAGTAGGCCTAGTACGTGACGACCGATATAAACGGTCACAATCCCAAACAGCATAAAGGTGACAGTCGCTGCCAATGACCGTGGAGACAGCCGTGCGTTACCACAGATACCATGCCCACTCGTGCATCCTGAACCTAAACGCGTGCCGAAGCCGACCAATAACCCTGCACCAATCAATAATGGCACGGAAGTACTGATAGCTACCTCAGGTAGCGGTCTTGCCAACTGATATAGCAGTGGTGAGATGACCAGACCCAGTATAAACAGCACCTGCCACATCTCTACACGCTTGGGCTTTAGTAGGCTTGAAAAAATACCACTGATACCTGCTATACGACCGATACCTAGCAGTAAGATAACCGTCGCTACACCTAGCATTAGACCCCCAACTAAGGAGATCGGCGTAAATGCTTGCCAGTCTATTTGTATGCTCATAACGGACTACCTGATTAAGTTTATTAAATACGTACTTGAGTATTAATTTATAAAAATACATTATATTATAAAATATAATAAAAAGGTAAAAAAATACTGAACCTAGCATGACACTAATGGTTCAGTATTTTTTATAACTGTAAAGACTGTACTGTAAAGGCTTTAAAAAAGGCGGTGAAAAAACTTAATAAGCTATCATATTACTATCTTTATCAGCCCTCTTAATTGTTATCTTTACTGGCTCAGCACTTTATCAAGTGCCGTTTCAAAACGCGCTACTGTGCTATCGATATCAGTCAATTTATCCAAGCCAAACAGGCCCAATCGGAAAGTTTTGAAGTTATCAGGCTCGCCCACTTTCAATGGTACGCCAGCCGCGATTTGTACCCCGATTTCAGCGAAGGCGCTACCCTTATGCATGTCATCACGATCAGTATAAGAGACGACAACGCCAGGTGCTTTAAAACCTTCAGCAGCGACGCTCTCAACACCTTTGGCTTCTAATACTTCACGGATACGTCTGCCAAGTATCCACTGTGCGTCACACAATTTATCAAAACCGATTGCTTTGGCTTCATTCACAGCATCACGGAACTGACGTAAGCTGTCTGTCGGCATAGTCGCATGGTACGCATGACCGCCATTTTCGTAAGCACGCATGATGTTCAACCATTGCTTTAAGTCGATACTAAAGCTATCAGATTCAGTACTGTCTACTTTTTTGACAGCAGTATCGCTTAGCATGACCAAACCAGCGCCCGGCGTACTGCTCCAACCTTTTTGCGGTGCGCTAATCAGTACATCGATACCCAATGCTTTCATATCTAACCATACGCAGCCTGAGGCGATGCAATCAATGACTAACAATCCGCCAACGCTATGCACAGCCTCGCTCAACGCTTTGATATAGTCATCTGACAAGATGATACCCGATGAGGTTTCGACATGCGGCGCAAATACCACTGCTGGCTTTTCTTCTTTGATTTTGGCTGCGGCAACGTCGATATCGACTGGAGCAAACGGTTTTGGCGACTCACTATCATCGGCACGATTGGCCGTAAGGACTGTAGATGATTTGGCGATTTTGCCTTTTTCTAGGATTTGCGTCCAACGATAGCTGAACCAGCCATTACGAATGATTAGACAGTCTTCATCATTTGCCAACTGGCGAGCGACTGCTTCCATACCATAAGTACCAGAACCAGGAACGATCACCACGGCGTCAGCGTTATACACAGATTTTAGGTCACTAGATAGGTCATTCATCACTTGCTGAAAGGCTTTTGACATATGGTTCAGCGCACGATCGGTGTAAACCACTGAATACTCTAATAAGCCGTTTGGATCGATATCTTGACGTAATGCAGGCATTGAACACTCCTAGTGTATGGTTAGATAATATGCGACATGGATCAGATAGCACTATAATCAAGTACTATTATTTGATGGTGAGGTCTTGCGCTGTCTAGAGATGCATTGTTTCTAAACAAATAAAAAACAACGAACACTGATGAGGTCTACTAACGTGAAGCTAATATATTTATAGTCATATTACGAGCAAACACCAGCACATATCTTGACCTAAGCCATCCATGAGAGCTTGATATTAGCACTGATACTGAAGGTTGACAACGATACGCTCAGGCAACGATATGACTTGCGCTATCGATCATTTATTGGTAGGTATTGGTTGATAAGTTTTGATTTATAAAGCCACGATAAAAACATCAATGCCCTCGATGAGCATCTTGTAGTCCTGACACCACGAAGTCTAGCAACTCACTATCGCCTTCGCGGGCAGCTTTACGCATCAGTTTCGATGGTGCATGGGTCAATGTTTGAGTCAGACGTCGTGACAGCTCAGTGATGATATCTTCTGGACTAACATCGTCCTGTTGCAGCTTAGCAATAGACTCATGCAGCAGCTTATCCACCTGACCTTGAGTACACGCGCGGTACTGCTGAATATCTTTACCAACTTGGCGAACCTGAAAGCGGCGATCTATTTCAACCACCAATTGACTCACTAGCAGCTCAGCATCCACTGCGGCTTGGCGACGCTGCTCGATATTACCTGCAATCACATGCTGCAAATCATCGACAGAGTACAGATAAACATCATCAATGCGGCTAATGGTCGAATCGATATCGCGCGGTACGGCCAGATCTATCATAAGCATTGGCTGATAACGGCGACGCTTGAGCGCTTGTATGGTCATTGTCTTATCAATCAACAAATCCATACTGCCACTACAACTACTAACGATATCGGCTTCCGCCAATACTTGCGGTAACTCTTGTAAGGGTCTAACGTCTACGCGGCGATTAGGGCCACGTAGCTCAGCCGCTAATGCTTCGGCACGTTCGGGATTACGGTTACAGATAATGACTCGTCCGACCCCTAGCCCTGCGATATGGGTGGCCACCAAGCGATTCATCTCGCCTGCTGCAACGACCAGTAGAGTACGACTGGGTAAATCATCAAATATCTGTGTGACCAATTTGGCAGCAGCAAAGCTAAGCGATACGGCCTGTGCGCCAACCTGCGTCTCATTACGCACTCGTTTGGCGGCAGCGAACACTTGATCGATAATCCAGCCGAGCTGATTACTGAGTACTTTTTGGTCTTGAGCCAGATGCACAGAGTTTTTGATTTGACCGAGAATCTGCGGCTCACCCAATATCATAGAGTCGAGACCAGCCGCTACTCTCAACCAATGAGTCAATGCATGAGTATCACGATGTACATAGAGATAAGGATCAATATCAACGAGTGGTAGTTGCTTGAAGTCAGCCAACCACGTTTTGATTTTGGTAATATGCGCACTAATCGCAGCAGACGAGATATTCATGCTACTACTAAAAGCATTATTAGATGATGACTGGCCAGCAGCTTTGACATCCTGTATATCGGATGATTGTGAGTCAGACAATTGGCTATTAGCATGATGCGACGTTGAAGTGTGCGGCACTAGCGCATAGATTTCGGTGCGGTTACAAGTAGAGACGATCACGCTACCATCAGTAAAGGCTTCTATTTGTTTGAGTGCGACATTTACATCGTCACCCACAAGCGCCAAGCGCTCTCGCAGAGCGACTGGTGCAGTTTTGTGATTGACCCCAATGACCACTAATCTCATTATCGATAGACCATAAACATGACGCTCAGTTGCCCCTTACGCTATCTTATTATTTTTAAAAGACAGTTTTTGACGACAGCGCTAAAAAGGAAGACCCTAAAAACCGCCTATTATATCATTATTGCGGGCTTTAATTAACACTCACCCATCTATGATAACCATATCTCTGTATCTGGTCGCAAATGTAACAAATCAACTACTTATACGATTTATAAAATCAATAGCTGGGTTTTGACTTATGGTCAATAATATAATGTTAAATCATTCGCTTACTCTATCTTAACTTGTTATATTTCTATAATATTCAGTTCGACAAACATATCTATATTTAATCATCTTCAGCATCATTCTTTGGTAACGTACTCGCTACTAGTAGCACATTCATATAGTCAGACATGCCAATATCTGAGTAACACGGATGCTATTGTTTATCTCATCGGTCTACTCTTATAATGTTCGTCATGGGTACATATTGCCAATATTTAACTTAAAATGATTAAAACAAACTTGCCTCATTTGTGTAGGTAAACCATGGGCGAATACGGCTATCTATGATTTTTTTTGGGTCATTACTTCGGTCACCACATCCCTATAGCGAATACTCTAGCTTCCGTGCTTTATTGCATGTCGCTATTGAGCGCCTGTGTCAACGGTATAAGCTAGCGTTGTCTCTAGCTGTGTGCCTGTGTTTGGCAGCCCCTGTTCATGCTAGCCATCCCGATGTATTGCTAGAAACAAAAATTCCTAAAGTATCCGTTGCTACCGATAATAAGGCAGCTAACAATAAGGTAACTGCCAATAAGCCAAATGGCAATAAAGTAAATGATAGTAGTGCTGCGATTGATACACCTTATAATGAAGATACGCTCACCATAGAAAACGTAAAAAACATTAATGGCCTAGCGCCAGCCAGCTTATGGCAGCCTGAGCTTAGTGAACCAAGCTTGTACGCTCTACTGGATGCCGAGTTTGCTGCTGATCGCGACGACAAACGACGTGCAGTTGCCGTTTATAAGCAACAGTCTTTTAAAGAAGATGCCACAGCCGTGTTTGAGAGAGCGCTTAGCCTGTCGTTGCGTAACGAAAGGGTTGAAGACTCATTACAGTTTGCCAAGACATGGCAGGACCAAAACCCTGACCATGTGCCTGCGTGGTTTTATGTCGCGCATTTGGCCTTACGTGCCCATGACTATATATTAGCAGGCGAGACTTTAAACCGCATCTTGCGCTATGACCCACGCGCAGACTTAAGCGAAATCCTTATAGGCATTTACCCAAATAATGATGATGACAAACGTGAGCTTCTTGCCGCGTTGCAGCCACTAGATAGCGAGCAAAATGCCTCATTGTCAGTGTTAAAAGCAGGTTTACTCTATCAGTTTAACGAACCTGAAGTCGCTATTGTTCATATTAATCGAGCGCTAGAGCGTCAGCCAGACTACGTGCCTTTTATCACGTTAAAAGCGGATATATTGCGTAAAATTGTCACCGCAGAGACTGTCATCAATTATGTCAGTCAAGCTCGTCTACGCAACCCTGATAGCAAAAGCTTATATTTATATGAGATTCGCTATCTATTAGATTTAAAGCAAAGCGAACAAGCTTGGAAGTTACTACTTGAAGCGCATAGCCGTTTCAATGATGATTCTGAGATTACGCTGCTCGCAGCTTTAGTAAGCCTAGATATTGAAGAGTATACTAGCGCCGATGAGCTACTCAATATGCTTGCTAAGAGTCCAGCTTATCTTGATCAAGCCTACTATTATCTAGGTATCAGTGCTGAGCGTCAGCAGTTGTTCGATCAAGCCAAATACTATCTCAATGGTGTCATGCAAGAGGATTTGGTATTAGAAGCTCGTAGAAAAGTAGTGGCGTTTGAATTACTCGATAACGACGTCGATGGGGCAATCGCGACGTTAGAGAAGCTGCGCAAAGACTTCACAGTATTCGCGCCTGACACTTTTGTCATGCAAGCCGATATCTTGTGGCAACAAAACGAATCTGATGAAGCACTGCGTCTACTAACTCGTGCCGCTCGTAAATATCCTGACAATGAGATGCTACTCTTTGCACGGGCTCAGCTGCTAGATGATAAAGAAGACTATGTCGTTAAGCGTACCCTGCTTAACCATTTGCAAGCATTAGATCCTAGCAACTTATCCTATCAGTTGAGCTATGCACAGTTACTACTGGCAAATGAGCGCAGCTCAGAGCAAGGACTGGCACTAGCGACAGCGATTATTCAGATTCGCTATGATGATCCACGTTATGATAACGACCTACATCTGCAAGCCTTAAATGTCTTGGCAGGCAATGCATTAGCCAAAGAGAACTATCAGCAGGTCATCGACTACCTACAGACACCTTATGATGTGCTACCGACCTTGCGTTCAGGCACGCTGTTATTGCGCGCCTACCAAGGCTTAGGTAACAATGACAAAGTTGAGGCATTACTCGCCGACTTGCAGCAGCGCTTCTCATTTGGACAGCATAATATCAATGACCGCATACAGCTGTATTAATAGCGCTGATTTTGGATATGTTATTCGAGTTTTGTAGTCACAGAGATATGATAGCTGATAAGGTTTTTATAAATAACGAAGCATTTATAAATTACAAGGTCGTTATAAGAAGCTAACAGCCATGCATAACCGAGCAACAAATAACGCTTAAGCTAATATCCTTGTTCATCTTTCCATTTTGAGAAACTATTATGTCAGCATTAATCACTTCTTATAAACCAAATAAATTGGCTCTGTTTACTGCTATAACTGCAGCAATGGTCATTACCTCTGGTTGTCAGTCATTAAAAACAGCCAACGCGACCAACCAACCGACAACGACGGTACAAGGTCAAAACGCTGATCAACCAAAAAAGCTAGAGAGCTTTAATATCACCGGTAAAATTGGGGTGACGACGCCTGCGAATGATTCGACAGGTACTCAAGGTGGTAGTGCATTTTATGCATGGGGTCAGCAAAACGACCGATTTGCCATTGAGCTGATTGGCGCACTTGGTATTGGTAAAACCAACATTGAATACAATGGTCAGACCGCTACTCTAGTTAGCGAAAAGACAGGTACCTTGACCGCTGACGATCCTGAAACCTTGCTAAAGAAAGCCACTGGTTGGCAAGCACCAATTTCACAAATGCCTTATTGGATTTCTGGTCGCCCAGCACCTTCAGATAGTGCGCCACAAATGGATGAGCAGAATCGTTTAGTTAGCTCAGTCAATGGTGAGTGGACAGCCAGCTTTACTTATAAAGGTACAGATAAGCTACCTAGTAAAATTAGCGCAGTACAACCACAAGGCAACAAAGTTGTAATGACGATTAACCATTAATCCATCATTGATTAATGATATGAACTACGCTAAAAACCATCATTGCTAATTAAGATAGCTGTTTATAACTGCACCGTATGATAAAAAAATATGACTGAAAATATAGCCGAACTATCTGTTTCTATGATTACTCGTTTATCACCTGCAAAACTCAATCTATTTTTGCACATCACTGGTAAACGAGCCGATGGCTATCATAATTTGCAAACGGTATTTCGCCTACTTGACTGGGGCGATTATTTGCATTTTTCGGTTAGCAACGATGTCGTAATTTCTACTATAGCTAGTGAATTAAGCGCTAATCAACTCTGTCATCAGCTACTGATATTAGATGGTGCAGAGGCTATCACTATTAGTATAGAAGACAATTTAATTTTCAAAGCGGCACGCGCATTGCTAGCATCTGCCATACAGTCAAACACTTTACCTGAGCAGTTAGCAAAAGTGCATATCACTTTAGATAAGCATTTGCCAATGGGCGCGGGTCTAGGCGGTGGCTCATCTAATGCAGCAACGACTATGCTAGTGCTCAATGAGGTTTGGCAGCTTAATTTTACTTGTGATGAGCTTATAAAGATTGGCGCAACTGTGGGTGCGGATGTACCAATATTTATATTTGGTCAAGACGCTATTGCCATGGGTATTGGTGAAGAGTTAACTGCCATTGACTTACCTGACCAGCACTATTTAGTACTGACGCCTAACGCTCATGTCAATACCGCTACCCTATTTGCACACCCTAAACTACAGCGAGATATCGCGCCCTTATCAGTTACAACTATCCAAAACCAATACGCTGACTATGTACAAACGCTCACTACGCCTTATCATAATGTCTTTACCCCAGTGGTCACGAGCCTCGCTCCTGCTGTTGCAGATGCCTTAAGTTATCTACAGGGGTTAGAAGCGCAAACACTGAGCACAGCACGAATGACTGGCTCTGGTAGCGCGGTATTCTTGCCGTTAGATGCGAGTATTGCCAGTGATAAAAAGCTATTGGCAAAGTGGGTTGAAGGTGCGCCTTGTGAAGCGTTTATGGTTGGGAGTTTGTAGGATACTATTTAAGAATTAAGGTGTGTTTAACGCTCCCTTTTTGAAAAGTTCACATTATCTATGTGTTCTAGGCGCACTCTACTCAAACTTTGTTAAGGTGCATATCCTATTATTGACATTCCAGCACACGACTCGTTTGCAATATCGCTATATAAACTTATTAAACTAACAAAGCTCTCCAATTCATATTTATGAACGCAAAAACTTTGCAAGTCTATCATTTTGAGAGTATCAACAAAATTTCGAGCACTTTTTTGGTCATTAAATATGTAAGGATTATCACTATAATTCTCTCGCACATGGTGAATCAGATTAGCTAACTCTTCTAAGCCTTCATGCCTAACTATTCTTTCAAATATAGTATCTTCATCAAAAAATATAGCGTGTTCATCCATATGCGAATCATTAGCAATGTATTGTGCATCAAATTCTTCATAATCCTCAGGAGTATGTGGATAAGCTAGGTATAAATGAAACCTTAGTAGTTGTTGTCCTTTGTCATACTCTGTTGTCATATTACTTTTCCATAAATAGTTTGTTAGAAAGCTCATCTAGAATTAATAAAGCATAGAGCATATTTTTAATGAAATATAGCATTAGGCGCTTAAATTATCACAAAGTTTCACAATCTTGTGATCTCTACCTTAAGAGCAATGAACTCATTACTTTAGTTGATATGTCAGATAAAAAACTTTCTAATTTAATAGAACGATAATAACAACTGACCTCAATCATGACTTTGATTGCGAGTCGATATTTTTTATCAACATCAGTACATCATCAATAAATCCTATAAAAAAGCGCAAAATGACTTGCAAAATCTGAAAATTTACTTATAATAGGTCGCCACAATAGGGGTATAGCCAAGTTGGTAAGGCATCAGGTTTTGATCCTGACATCCGTTGGTTCGAGTCCAGCTACCCCTGCCATTTTTTAGTACGAAGCGTTAGAGATACATCGAGTATAAGCGGTTTATAGACAGCCACTTATCTTATTGTCATTGACAACGTTATCCCAGTTTCGGTATAGTTCGCAATGGACACCGCTAGGGAAAAGTTATGTTTTAAACGGTTTATCCGTTTTTTAGATAACTGACAGGTCATGACACTATATTAAGAACGACTACTTAGTCGCTATTAAATATCGGTTGTTCATAGCCTAGACATTACAGGGGTATAGCCAAGTTGGTAAGGCATCAGGTTTTGATCCTGACATCCGTTGGTTCGAGTCCAGCTACCCCTGCCATTTTTTACTGTAATAGTATACTTCAACACCTTCACCACTCTTTTCTTAATTTGAGCAGTTTGACACTGCTTAGCGGTCGCTGCTTGAGTCAATCAATAGGACTTCTGTCATGCCTTATTTGGCGATTTTTACGGGTAATGCCCACCCAGAATTAGCAAAAACCGTAGCCGATCATCTTCACATACCTCTTGGTAAAGCTGACATCACGCGTTTTTCTGATGGCGAAATTGCCGTGGAAATCAAAGAACACGTACGTGGTAAAGATGTGTTTATCATGCAGCCTACTTGTGCACCGACCAACGACAACTTGATGGAAATCATGATGATGGCTGACGCTTTGCGTCGCTCTAGTGCTGGCCGTATTACAGCTGTAATGCCGTATTTTGGTTATGCTCGTCAGGATCGTCGTCCACGCTCAGCTCGTGTACCTATCTCGGCTAAAGTAGTCGCTGACATGTTAAACATCGTCAGTATCGATCGCGTAATGACTGTTGATTTGCACTCAGATCAGATTCAGGGTTTCTTTGATATCCCTGTAGACAACATCTACGGCACACCTGTATTGCTAAACGACCTACAAAAGCAAGACTATGACAATATCATGGTTGTTTCACCTGACGTAGGCGGCGTGGTTCGTGCACGTGCGATGGCCAAGCAGTTAGGCGATACCGACATGGCAATTATTGATAAGCGCCGTGCTCGTGCCAATGAGTCACAAGTAATGCATATCATTGGTGATGTTCGTGACCGTGATTGCGTTATCGTTGATGATATGGTCGATACTGCAGGTACATTGTGTAAAGCAGCTGAAGCATTGAAAGAAAATGGTGCACGTCGCGTCTTGGCTTACATCACGCACCCTGTCCTATCAGGTAACGCACTGAAAAACATCAGCGAATCTGCATTAGATGAAGTGGTTGTGACCGATACAATTCCACTATCTGCTGAAGCCAAAGCCTGTAGCAAAATCCGTCAGGTAAGTATTGCACCGATGCTGGCTGAAAGCTTACGCCGTATCAATAACGAAGAATCTATTAGCGCGATGTTTGACGCTTAAACTGATACAGTTATTTTTAAAACAGCTATTGCAGTAATTTTTAGTAGCAATGACTGTCATAAGACATCTTGAATAGTTAAAAAACAGAGCGTCAAGTATCATTACTTGGCGCTCTGTTTTGTGTAGGCGTTTTGCGTAGGTCTTTATTATTGCTACAGAATCACGTATAATGCGCGCCTGTGCTGACCTTTTCGTTGTTTTTATTAGGCTAGCACTATCAAAAGTGCTGATCATGCTTAACAGCAACCATCGTTATGGTAATTATCGTAGCGAGCGCTGCTATAAGCAAATGGCTAAGCTTAGACATTGCGAGTTTTCTTCGTAACGATAATATTAGCTATCATCACGTATTAGTGGATTGGTCGCAAATCCACTTTTTTATGACCAGACACTTCATCATTTTTTTTATAGGATTATATCCATGAGCATTAATCATTTTGAACTAAACGCCGTTGATCGTGCTGCTGAACTACAAGGTAAAGGTGCGAGCCGCCGCCTACGTAAGCAGAACCTAGTTCCTGCTATCATCTATGGTGGTAACGAAGAGCCAACAGCTATCTCTATCAAGCTTAACGAACTAGTAAAATCACTAGAATTCGAAGCGTTTTTCTCACACATCTTGACTATCAACGTTGACGGTGAAGAGCATCAAGCTGTTATCAAAGACTTGCAGCGCCATCCAGCTAAAGGCTTCCCAATGCATGCTGATTTCCAGCGCATTGTAAAAGGTCAGAAAATTCACATGAACGTTCCTGTTCATTTCACTGGTCGTGAAGATGCGCCTGGTACTGCTGCTGCTGGTGTACTATCTACTCTAGTATCTGATATCGAAGTTATCTGCTTACCATCACAACTTCCTGAATACCTAGAAGTAGATGTGTCTGGCATGGAAATCGGTGATTTGTTCCGTCTATCAGACATCAAACTTCCTGAAGGCGTTGTTATCCATGAGCTTGAGCTAGAAGACGGTCATGACCGTACTATCGTTAACATGCAGCCACCAACAGTAGAAGAAGTTGATGCTGATGCTGACGTTGATGCTGATGAAGTACCAGCAACTGAGCAAAACGACGGTACTGACGAAAACAAAGACAGCGAGTAATATACTATTTCTAACTAGTGCATTATTTTGTGCTGGTTAGTGATACATTCGTTTAGTCAATAAGACAGCAGGTGATTAAAATCTCCTGCTGTTTTTGTAAGTAAGGTTTGAAAATAAACTGTCTATCAGTACTTCAATCCTTACCCCTATTTATCAAATTCAAGCAGGGTGTTTTTATGGCCATAAAGCTTATTGTCGGTCTTGGTAATCCTGGTCAGCAGTATATGTTTACGCGTCATAATGCAGGATTTTGGTTTGTCCATCATTTGGCTCAGCAGTTTAATATCACGCTCTCCCCTGATAAGAAATTTCATGGAGTGACAGGGCGTGGGCAGATTCATGGATCTGATGTGCGTTTACTTATGCCGCTGACGTTTATGAATAAATCTGGTCAGTCAGTGGTGCCTATGGTAAATTTCTATGGCATCAAAAATGATGAATTGTTGATTGCTCATGATGAGCTCGATATTCCAGCTGGTAGTATCAAACTCAAAACAGACGGTGGACATGGTGGTCACAACGGCCTACGTGATATCACGCCGCATATTGGCAATGATTTTCATCGCCTGCGTGTGGGTATCGGCCATCCTGGACACAAGTCTAAAGTTAGTGGACACGTTCTCTCTAAAGCATCTCCCGATGAGCAGATTGCGATTGATAGCGCGCTGACAGCTGCTTTTGAGGCGCTCCCATTATTGTTAGATGGTGATGTCGAAAAAGCACGTTCACAAATTAATGGCTTTAAATTACCAGAATAATATAGTCATTCAATGATAATGACCTTTTATTTTGGCAGTTTTATCCCCATTAACCTTTTGATTTAGTTAATTAATATCAGTTACGCCAAGGAACCAACCTATGCTACTTAATATGCTTAAATGCAAATTACACCGTGCCCGTGTTACCCACGCTGAACTTCATTATGAAGGCTCTTGCGGTATCGACGGCGATCTATTAGATCTTGCTGGTCTACGCGAAAACGAATCTATTGATATCTATAACGTGACCAACGGTAAGCGCTTTCGCACCTATGCTATCCGTGCTGAGGCGGGCTCTGGTATTATCTCATTAAATGGTGCTGCGGCTCATATGGCAGATTTGGGCGATATCGTTATCATTTGTGCTTACGCGCATTTTGATGAAGTTGAAGCGTCAACGTATCAGCCAAAACTGGTCTATTGCAACGAAGACAACACTGTAAAAGACACTGCAAATATCATTCCTGTACAAGTTGCTTAATATGACAGGATGGTGAGGTTTTGGTAAATTTAAGATAAACACAAAGTTACATCTTTGAATTAGCTGCTATTATTACTAAAAATCTCGATGCTAAAAGGAAAGCTGAATCTAAATCAAGATTCGGCTTTTTTTATACCACTTTTATTTATCAAATTCACATTTTTTATCATATACAAGGAAACATACTGATGTGGTTGGCCGCGCTTGCAATACTGATTGGGTTAGCAATTTTGGTTTGGAGTGCCGATGTCTTTATTGATGGGGCGACAGCACTGGCAAAGAAGTTTAGTGTACCTAGCTTCTTAATTGGTGTCTTAATATTGGGTATAGGCACGTCAGCGCCTGAGATGGTGGTATCAGTACTAGCAGCGATAGAAGGCAGCCCTGAGCTGGCTCTAGGTAACGCTTATGGCTCAAATATCATCAACATCGCATTGGTACTCGGTGCAACCGTATTGATTAGCCCTATTATCATCCGTAGAGGCATCGTAAAGCGCGACTTGCCCTTACTGCTGCTAATTACTGTCATCGCCGCTTGGCAGCTACGTGATGGAACACTGAGCCAAGTTGATGGTATCGTATTGTTAATTTTGTTGGTCGCCGTCTTAGGACTACAGATCATAATGAGTATACGCGAGGGCTATGATGAGCACGAAGACGATGTAGTCGTGGCTAGTGCTGACTCAGCGCACTCAAATAACTTAGAGCACTTAAATAACTCAGAGAGCTTAGAAAAGCTAGAACCAAGTGTAACGCGTGGTCTTGTCAGTTTAATTATCGGTATGCTGATGCTCGTAGCCAGCTCACGCGCTATCGTTTGGGGTGCTGTCGAGTTAGCAACGCTATGGGGTCTTAGTGAGCTCATCATTGGTCTAACGATTGTCGCCGTTGGGACCTCATTGCCTGAGCTGGTATCGAGCTTGTCAGCTGCCCGTAAAGGCGAGCATGATATGGCACTTGGCAATATCATCGGCTCTAATATTTTCAATACTTTGGCAGTTGTCGGCTTGGCAACGGTCATCGCTCCTATTGCCGCCGACCCAGTGATTCTATCGCGTGATGTAATGGCAATGGGACTATTGACGATATTGCTAGTGACACTATGCGTGTTTGCCTTTAAAACAAAGCGCCAATTCGGTCGTACGTCAGGTGCCACATTGGTACTGTTCTTTGTGGGCTATACTGCATGGCTGATTCAAAGCGTTAGTATGTAACGATAAAAGAGTATCAAAAGAAAATGTGTCTAAAGGGTATGGCGATGATAATGCGGTTTATTTTCCTTGCTTGCGGTTTCTAATCACCCGCCATAGTCCTTCATTCTCTGTTTTTGGCATCTTTAATGTGATGGTATTCGATAGCATATCCTGTACTGCGAGACCACGAGGGTTAAAGAGGCAAAACGCATAATTAAAAATGAAGCCTAAAAAAGCACTGGTTAGCAAAACAGCACGCGAGCCATCGATGACACTACCAATCACAGCAAATACAACTGGCATGATACTAGCAGCCAGAATACGTTTAAATGACTGTCCCCACGTCAGCAAATGACCATTATTATTGACTGTCTTTAAGCGCCAAGTCTGCATACCCAATGTCTGCCCGCCACGGCGCCAAAATATCCCGTAAAATCCCACCAACGTCAATATAAAAGACGGCGTCATAATGACGTTTTGATACCAAGTTGGTAACGACTGGGCTTGAGAAGAGTCTGTACCTGTATTCATGGTCAGCAGTGTGCCAATCACGGTCAGAATAGTTCCTACCAAAAATAACAGTGCCAAAATCAACATACCATCATAAAGAATCGCTGCCATACGGATACCAGCTTTGGCAATCGTCGGCTCTTCAATTAAGCTTTTTTCTGAACCAACATTACTTGCACTTTGAGCTGTTGACGTAGTAGTAATACTTGTGGATTTTTTCCCACTAACAAAAGAGCTTTTGTTGTCAGAACTTGACTCAACATCAACTTTTATTTTGACATTGACTTTCAACTTACTTTTCCGCATTTCATAAGCCCATAGTAGGTGGATAGTAATCCTTTATTGTACCGTAAATTAACCATTTAGCGGACATTAACCTAGACGACCATATTGTTATAAAATATATAAATCGCAGACATAAAAAAACCGCCAATTGTCATAAGACAGGCGATTATTTTAATATTTTATCAGCTTAAATCAAGCTATTATGCAAATGGTGCGCCTGGAGAGATTCGAACTCCCGACCCCTTAGTTCGTAGCCAAGTGCTCTATCCAACTGAGCTACAGGCGCGTATTTTGCACTTTATCCACTGCGCAGATGATATCTTTTGCAGTAAATTAGGTTGGTCATTATATAGATAATATCGCTTGTGTCAACATATTTTTTAATTAAAACAAATTATTTTTTGAATTAATTATTAAAATGTTTAACGCAGTATATTGCGTTATTACTCTAATAACAACTGAATAAATGGCGGTGAAGGAGGGATTCGAACCCTCGATACGCTTACACGTATGGTTCCTTAGCAGGGAACTGGTTTCAGCCACTCACCCACTTCACCTAACGATTCAAGACATTTATAAAAAATCTATAAACATAGTATTGATGCTAACAATACGTCTCATGTCGTGGGCGAGTATTATAACAAAGCCAAAACGAATTGCAAGCGTTGTCTACAGATTTAATGCGGCTTTTATCAAAATTATAGATATAAGTACTTATCTTGCATTTTTATACGGAAAATTATGGCATATTACCGCTAGATATGACTATTGAATTGCTTATTAATATTAGGTCTACTCACTCTACCGTCTTATACCTCACCCACAAGCATAAGACTATGATAGATTTTTTAGTAGTAGGTGGCTATAGTATTTGTCATTTATTTCAAAATATCTCAAAAGGAGCTGTTATGCGACCTGTCGTACTGTGTTTTTCAGGATTAGATCCCTCAGGCGGTGCTGGATTACAAGCGGATATCGAGGCCATCGGACAGTCAGGGGCACATGCAGCCATCGCTTGTACGGCAGTCACTATCCAAAGCTCGCAGCAGGTATTTGGCTTTGAGGCTTGTGCGGCATCATTGGTAAAAGCTCAAGCTACTGCGGTGCTTGATGACTTACCTGTTAGTGCTATCAAATCAGGTATGCTCGGCACCACTGATAACATTGCAATGTTGACCGAACTATTTGCTGATCAAGTTATCGATAATGATACGCCATTTGTCTTAGACCCTGTACTAGTCGCAAATAGCGGTGGTAGCTTGGGCGATGAGAAAACACTGGTTAGCGCCTTTAGACAATTACTGCCCTATGCTACTTTAATTACCCCAAATACTCATGAGCTACGTGCGCTTAGCGGTGAGCAAGACTTGCATATTGGTGCGAAAAAGCTATGTGCTCAAGGCGCTCATGCTGTACTCGTAAAAACTTCACATGATTTTGATAGTGGTGATATCGAGCAGTACTTATATATACAGGGGGAAATGGTCCATAAAAGCACCTTGCCGCGCTTAGACGGTGAGTTCCATGGCTCAGGATGTTCACTTGCCAGCTTTATCGCTGGACGCTTGGCAATGGGCGATGCTCTCATTGATGCTGTGCAAGCGGCAGATAGTTGGATTACCCAGACATTGCGGGCAGCTGATGCACCGCATCCTGATGATATTCAAGCTCAGCTCATACCAAATCGCTTTGTTCGTTTTTAGCATATCTAACAAGCCATAGCTTACCCAAGTAGCAGACGCAAAAAAGGCGCTCTATACTTTTATAGAACGCCTTTTTTATGACAGTTTTCAGATTTAATTCTATTAGGATTAACCCAACGTTGGCAACACACTCGCGGCCAAACCACCGATGAATATCTCCAGCAAATAAAATGCTAAGAAAGCAACCATTGGCGATAAATCGAGCATACCTAAATTCGGCGTGATACGACGAAACGGAGCCAAAATAGGCTCAGCCAAATTAATGATAATGCCAATAATCGGATGCTCAGATCTGGTAAACACCACAATCCAGCTAACGATGATAGAACCAATCACCAAGTAGCGACACATGCGTAAAAAGTCTAACAATAAGCTAGTCGTACCCGTGAAGAATAGCGGTACAGGGGCAATACCTTTATGCGTCAGTGCGGCCTTTCCAGAGATATCGATTAGACGAATCAAAAACATCAACACGATAGCGGCAATGCTAATACGACCCTGTGCGACAGTCGGGAAAATGCGCCCAAATACATCGACGATATGCGTTGCTTTATAAGCAGGTGCAATCATCGGATTGCTCGCATCCATTCCTGCAAACTGCAACATAAAACGAATAAACACCAGCATCATAGCGAATGTGGTGACCAAATCAAAAATTTGAAATAACATGTTGTTCATGAAGTGCTACTCAATGTGACATTATTAACAGATTCTAGGATGACAAATGTCATTATCAGATGCTGATGATTACATAAGGTGTGTCGTCAGTGGTGACTCACAACACACCTTGTCAGTGTTTACTTGCTCATTTCTTCACTTAACGCTTGGCTACGATCATAGCAAGCTTGCATGGCCTCGCCGATTTGACGACCAATCTCATTGGCTTGCATTGACTCAACTGCTGCTTGAGTAGTACCGTTCGGTGAAGTGACTTTACGGCGTAACTCAGCTGGTGCATCATCACTATTCATCGCCATTTTTGCAGCACCTAACATGGTCTGCATAGCAAGCGCTGAGGCTTGTTCTTTATCCAGTCCTAATGCAACTGCCCCATCGACCATCGATTCGATGAAGTAAAACATATACGCTGGCGCTGAACCTGATACGGCTGTAACGGCATGCATATGCTCTTCGTCATCGACCCACATGACCAAACCTGATGCTTCCATAACGGCTGTTGCTAGCTGCTTCTGTTCCGCTGAGATATTGTCTGTACCGTAGAGGCCAGTCGCGCCCATCTGAATCATAGAAGGCGTGTTTGGCATTGCACGGACGATATTGCTATAGCCGCCCAACATGTTTGATAAAAGATCAGTCGACAAGCCTGCCGCCACTGAAATGACCAGTTGAGTGTCTAATACGTCAGCAAAAGCACTTACCACTACTTTCATCATTTGTGGTTTGACTGCTAGCACTACGATATCCGCACCGATCACAGCAGATTTAGGATCAGCCATTGGATCAACAGTATTTAGACCTTTGGCGGCTAATTGCTCACGTGCATCGCTGCTAGGATCGGCGACCGTGATGAGATTTGGTTTGATGCCGCAACCCACAAGCCCGCTAATGAGCGCTTGTGCCATGTTTCCGCCACCAATAAAACTGATTTTTTTATTATCTAATACCGACATACTTGTCTCCTAGTCACAAAATTCAAAAGGTATTCAACTTAACATACTGATATGTAAAACGACACTCAGTTTATCATACTGCCACTATCGCCGTTTGATAAATTCAAAATGTCGCGCCTGACATCAACCTGATAAAAATCAACGAGTCAGCCAACAGATATTAAACTTTTGACACTTTTTATTTTAGACTAAGCTCACTTCTGATGTACTCAGCCAATTGATTGCTTTTAGCATCGCTATCCGTCTGCTCAGAACTCAAAAGCCAACTCTCAAATGGTGATGCTATTAACAGAGGAATATCAGTTTGTATGTCGCTTCCATCTTCAGATTTTTTTGTAAGGGTAATGCTGACTACCATTAAGCTGTCTCGTAGCCATAGTGGAATCCCAAGCGTCTGATACAGTTTTTTGCCTGCTTGTGGCCGCGCAGCCATCTCGGTCTTTAGCCGTTGCTTACGTTCTAACGGTGCTACTTTTAACACTGCCTGTTTTGCTATGCCGTCCGCACTATTTTCTAACAATCGTAACAGGGCATCTACTTTCACTTGCAACTGCCAAATATAACGATCACTGCTACGTATGTTGAGTGATGTTAAATTATTAACTGAACGATTAGATGAGTTACTAGATAAAGTTATTCTAGGTAGTGTTACGTCATGCTCGATCAATGGTAGCTTCAGCCAAGTCAGCCACCCGCTGCTCATACGATAGAGCTGCTGACGATAGCGCCGAATGGTATAAGATGCCTTACGACCTTGCCAAAATAGTTCTGTTTGATGATCTTGGTCATCACGTTGGCTTAGCGTTAGCACATCATCGACGAGTTGCTTAGCAGGCGGTAGTGGCTCATCTTGACCCAGCCAATAGTGCAGTAGTTGCCGCTGACGATACATGGGTAGCTGTTGCAACGCATCGACATTTAACACGCGCTGTGCAGGTAAAAGTTGCAGGTCTGTATGTTCTGTCTGCTGCATATCCTGCATAGCTTGAGCATTGACTGTTTCCTGTGCATCACTTAACAGCTGAGCGCTGCGAGCAATATTATCAATAACATTAGGATTGTATGTAGCCAGTATTGGCATGATGTCGCGGCGTAGCCCACTACGTACGTTGTCGCCGCTGTCATTCGTAGGATCATCTATATAAGGCAACTCTAGGCGCTTGGCGTAGGCGCTAATATTGGCTCGTCGTATCGTGAGCCAAGGTCGCCACAGGATATTGTACTGTACGCCCTGTGTTTGCACTCGCCATGGCTGCATACCAGACAGACCATTGACTCCTGCTCCTTGAATCAATCGCATTAATACCGTTTCAGCTTGGTCATCCGCATGATGTGCTAATAGTAATACATCGTCTTGGTTGATATGAGCGCGCATAACATTATAGCGTGCTTGCCGAGCGGCCTGCTCATCATGTCTATTCACTTGTGCCTGTAAAATGCGACAAGGTATTTTTTGAGCCGCTGCCCAATTGGCAACATGCTTAGCCCAATGCCGACTATCCGATTGTAAGCCATGATCGACATGTAAAAGCTGCGGCAAACATGGCAACTTACCTTGTCGATAGAGCTGCACACACAGCGCCGCAAGAGCTAATGAATCACGCCCACCACTACATGCCAGCCAAAGGCGACGACCATGCAGCTGATCATTATACTCAGACATACTGCTCAATAATGCGGTTGCTAGTGTCTTATCAACTGGCAAATCGGCAATCGATTTAATGGGATGTGAGATGATTGCGCTGCTGGTCATAGTCAGCCTTATTTTTCGTTATTTTAGATGCTTCATATGATAACAGCCATAAAAAAACGCGCCATTAAATGACACGTTTTTATTTTAGCATTAAGACTCAGACTCTAATATGAAAAGTCCATTATTGAATAATAGCGACTTAACAATAAAGGCGCCATAACAACTAATTAAGCAGGCAACATCACTTCTGAGTTAAAAGACTTTAACTTTTCATAACGTAGCTCACAACGCTCTTGAGGATCTAAATCTTTAATCTCATCAAGCTGCTCAGTAATCAATGCTTTTAAGGCATTCATCACAGGTTGTGGCTGTACATGTGCGCCCTCGCCCTCTTCTATGACAGCGTCAATCAAACCCATTTGATAAAGATTAATGGCGTTTAGTTTTAGCGCTTCACTAGCATCTTGTGCTTTTTCAGCGGTTTTCCAGAGGATAGAAGCACAGCCCTCTGGAGAGATGACCGAATAGATGCTGTTTTGTAGCATATTTACCTTATCACCAACACCGATCGCCAATGCCCCACCTGAGCCGCCTTCACCAATGATAGTCACAATCACAGGCACTTTCAGACTAGAGAACACAGCAATGCTTTCTGCAATCGCTTGCGCTTGTCCGCGCTCTTCTGCACCAATACCAGGGTAAGCACCTTGGGTATCCACAAAGGTCATCACAGGAATGTTAAAGCGCTCAGCCATTTTGACCAAACGAATCACTTTGCGATAGCCTTCAGGATTGGCCATACCAAAGTTATGAGCAATACGCTCACGGGTGCTGCGGCCACGATGCTGACCGATCACCATTACAGGCTGACCATTAAAACGTGCAAGACCACCCAAAATGGCTTTGTCATCGGCAAAAGCACGGTCGCCATGCAACTCGTCAAATTCGGTAAAAAGCTGATTAACATAGTCCATAAATAATGGACGCTTGGCGTGTCGTGCAAGCTGCACACTATCCCAGACAGTGCTCATAGACGCTTCCCTTTAATAATTATACTTAATGTATTTATGTTTAAGAATAATATCGTTATCCGTGTTCAGATAATGAAAGTACAGTTGTAAACTCAATAGGAGCTATAGTAGCACATCTTAAATAGCATGACATTATCGACAACGCCGCTTTTGTTACGTTAATCTTTAACTCAATACTTACAATGGTAACTGCTCAACCTCTGGAGTCTCGACTTCTTGGGCTTCAATCACACTAAGCTGTACGCCCCACTTAGCAAACTGGTCAATTTCAGTACGCAAATCTGCCAGCAAGAACGCATAATGCTCACTGCTATCCGCCAAGGTGATTTGCCAGCTGTTTTCAGCGACTACCTTTAATTCTAACTCTGGTAGCGCATAATCACTGCGGCTATGATGCGCCAGTACGGCAAGGCGCAACAGTAAGCAGAGATAAACCAGCTGATCACCACCGATCTGACAAGTCTGCTCTAGCATATCGGCTTTGAGCTTGCGGCGATGATTGAGCATCAGCTGCGCCATGCGCTTCTGATCGACTTGCGAAAACCCTGGAATATCAGAGTATTCAAGCAAATATGCGCTATGCTTGTGATAGCTACTGTGACTGATTGCCAGTCCTATCTCATGCAAGAAAGCAGCACGTCTGAGCAAGTCGCAATCATCATTGGACAGCGCAAGCTTGTCTTTTACTTGCTCAAATAAATGACGGCTGGTTTTTACCACTTGCTTGGCTTGCTTTTTGTCCCCTGAATAACGCTTAATTAATGCCAATACACTGCGGTCACGCACATCTTCACTAGCAAAACGACCAAGCATATCGTACATAACGCCTTCGCGTAACGCACCGTCTGAGTAGGTAATGGTCTCAACGCCCAGCACTTTCATCACCGCGCGCAATACTGCCACGCCAGCAGGAAATACGGCTTTACGATGTTCTTTGACGCCTTCTAACTCGATATCATCAATATTGCCAATCTTAATCAGCAATTTCTCTAATTTTTTGACACCTTTATAGGTAATTCGTTCTTGCTCATCGGCCCAACCTTTTGATACTAAAACATTACGCACCGCTTTGATTGTACCGCTTGAGCCGACTACGCTACTCCAGCCTGTCTTTTGATAACGACCGTTAATCGCTAAGACTTCTTTACGTGCACCTGAAATTGCACTATTAAAAGCTTCTTTGGTAATCAGGCCGTCAGCGAAGAATTTTTGGGTAAAAGAAACACAGCCCATTTGTAAGCTTTCAGTCAATAATGGATCGAAATTTTGACCAATAATGAACTCTGTCGAACCGCCGCCAATATCCATAACCAAGCGTTTATCACTACTCTCGTTAGTATGCGAGACGCCCAAATAAATCAATCGCGCCTCTTCGCGGCCCGCGATAATCTCAATCGGTTTTGGCAGGATTTTATTGGCACGGGAGATAAAGTCGTTGGCGTTTTTGGCTTGACGCAACGCATTGGTCGCGACCACACGAATACGCTCTGGCGGTACTGAATCCAAGCGCGCCACAAAGCGGCTTAAACAATCAAGACCGCGCTGCTCAGCAGCTGCGCTTAGAATATTATTTTCGTCCAGACCGGCGGCGAGCTGTACCTTTTCAGACATCGAGACTACTTTTCGCACTTCCCCATGGTCAAGACGAGCAATAGCTAAATGGAAACTGTTGGAACCAATATCGATGGCTGCCATCATTTCATCATCGCCAATTGGCGGATTCGTAAGGTAGTCAATAGGCATAGGACAAGTCGTCACCGTGTTAGAGAGAGTGGATAGTTTACCAAAATCACGTGCTATATAGTTATAAAATCACATGTATAGAAAAAAGTAGTAACCACAAAAATCAGGGCAATTTTATCATTAAAGCATTTATGCCAAACACTCGCAAGCGATGCAAAACTGTAGCGGTAACATCGAAGACCACTCTATAAGCTGACAGGTATCGGCTCAGTATCTAGCGCTTGTGTTACTCATATCGGTTTGCTACATTGAAAGCTATCAATATCATGATAAAAAACCGTTATTTACAGCTCTTTTAGCCGTACAACTTACTTCAAAAGTCACCAGTTAGTCGGTTAAAAATCATCCGCAATTAGTAATTATCAACCTCACCAGCAAGGAAGCTAGTCACATGAATCAGACCATCACAAAAGACGCGACCCAAAATACTGAGACCCCTATCAGTAGCTCTAAAAAAGACATGGTAAAAACTGAAAGTTCGCCCAAACAGGCATTTTATGATTTTTACTTAGATGAGCATCAAAACATAGCTTGTCGCCGCCTACATTTTGCGGGTAGTAGCTTTGGCTTATTAGGACTGGCAAAGTCTGTCAAAACTGGCTCAGCCAAACCTTTGGTAAAGGGCATTGCCGCCGGATATGCCTGTGCATGGGTTGGACACTTTTTCTTTGAAAAGAACAAACCCGCTTCTTTTAAGTTTCCATTGAAAAGCTTTGTCAGCGATTTTCGTATGTATAGCGATGTGCTACGAGGCAATCTAAGCTTGAGAGATCGCAAGTTTGATAAAGTACGATAACGTTTAGTCGTCGTATAAATTAAATGACAAACTTTATATTCTTCCCAATACGATTATAAATAAGATATCGATAAACAAAAAAACCAGCAGAGATCACAGGACGATCTTGCTGGTTTTTTAAACTGCAACTTTTTAACGAGCTAATAGCTTACATGGCTAAACTATGCCTTTGCCATTTCTGCAAATATCTCATCAGCCGCTTTGATTGATGCATCAATATCTTCATCACTATGTTTGATAGACATAAAGCCTGCTTCATAAGCTGAGGGTGCCAAGTAAATACCGCGATCTAGCATACCGTGGAAGAAAGTATTGAATACGTCCATATCGCACTCTGTCACGTCATCGAAGTTCTTTGGTGTTTCGGTTGCGCTGTCTTTAACAAAGAACATGCCAAACATACCGCCAAGCTTATTGGTACGTAAATGAATACCATGTTTGTCAGCTGCTGCTTGGAAACCGTCTACTAGGCGAGCAACTTTCGCTGCTAACTCGTCATAGAAACCCTCTGCGGTTAAGTCCTCAAACATAGCGATACCAGCGCGCATCGCTAGTGGATTGCCTGATAACGTGCCAGCTTGATAGACACCGCCAAGTGGCGCGATGCAAGACATGACTTCTTTTTTACCGCCGAAAGCGCCAACAGGTAGACCTGCACCGATGATTTTGCCAAAGCAGGTTAAATCAGGATCGATGCCGAAGTGTGCCTGTGCACCACCAAGGCCAACGCGAAAGCCCGTCATGACTTCGTCAAAGATTAATACTGCGCCATTAGCCGTACATTCTGCGCGCAACGTATCATGGAACTCTTGTGTTGGAATAACCATGTTCATGTTGCCAGCGATTGGCTCCAAGATAACGCAAGCAACTTCTTTGCCCCATTTCTCAAAACAATCTTTAATCGCTTGCGGATCATTATAAGGAATCGTAATCGTATGCTTGGCAAAATCTGCTGGTACGCCTTTTGAGGTTGGTTCACCGATATCAAGCATGCCTGAACCTGCTTTTACTAACAGACTGTCTGAATGACCATGATAGCAGCCTTCAAACTTCACGATTTTGTCACGCTGGGTATAACCACGTGCTAGACGAATCGCACTCATGGTTGCTTCGGTACCAGAGCTGGTCATACGAATCATTTCAACACTCGGTACGATGTCACAAATTTTGTCAGCAACGGTGGTTTCAAACGGCGTTGGTGTACCAAAGCTCAAACCGTCATCAGCCGCTTTTTTCACCGCATCGATGACTTTTGGGTGCGCATGACCCAAAATCATTGGACCCCACGAGCCAACATAATCAATATAAGCATTGTCTTCGGTATCATAAATTTTGCTGCCATTGGCACGATGCATAAAGATTGGCGTACCACCAACTCCTGCAAAGGCGCGAACTGGCGAGTTAACACCACCTGGGATATGTTTACGTGCTTGTGCAAAGAGCTGTTCGTTTTTAGTACTCATAATTATTCTCTACTTATAGCGACATTTATAACGACAATGTTTTGTGATTGAGCGTCTATTTTATATTTGTTTATTATTGAATCTTTCAAGAAGTTTTTACAATTTAAGCTTTTTTGACCACAGAAGACTTAAGCTTCATTGGTCCGTAGCCATCAAGTTTGCAGTCGATATCATGACCGTCAGTAGCATCTGGCAACAGACGTATGCTTTTCGCTTTCGTCCCTACTTTAATCACAATTGAAGAGCCTTTGACTTTTAGGTCTTTAATAACCGTCACCGCATCGCCGTCCTGTAGCTCATTGCCAACAGCATCACGTATAACCGCGTCTTGGTCTTCAGCTTGCGCTGCATCAGTCTCAGCCGCCGTCCATTCATGAGCACACATAGGACATACCAGTAACGCACCATCTTCATACGTATATTCAGCATCACATTTAGGGCAATTTGGTAAGCTCATTATTTCCTCGGCAGCCATCGTACATTAGGTTAATTGTAGAGCTGATATTGTACCGTAACTCACCATCTTTAACCAATTTGTACGCTTGAAAATCAAACTCTATGCCCAATTTAACACTTAACTCATCGCTTATTGATGACGTTTTTTATGACAGGGTTTTTTGTGGTACTCTTCTTAGCCTCATTTAGATTTATGTGCACAAATACTGTCAATGATAAAAGCGCCCATATAATTTTTATCACTTCGATTTACCCTCTATATTATTAATAAAAGCTCTCACCAGAAGGATAATAACAATGACTCAGTCTTCCAATCTAGCAGCTGTACCGCAGTTTTCGCAGTTAACTATCCAAGGCGAGGACTCCGAAAAATTCTTGCAAGGGCAATTAACTTGTGATGTTACCAAGCTCGGGCTTAGCTATCAGGCAGCCGCCATCGGTAACCTAAAAGGTCGTATTGAGTTCGGTATCTGGATCAAAAAACAAGCAGAGAAACATTATGATTTGGTCATAAGTAGCGACTGTGCTGAGTCTTTGCAGGCGCATCTTAATAAGTACGGGGCGTTTTCTAAATTTAAAACCAGTGCACCAGCAGCGATCTATCCTTGCGTGCTAGCAGATGAGCCAACTTTTAGCCACAAAGATGACCATAATACTACTGACGATACGCAGGCTTGGATGGCATGCAGCCTAGCTACTGGTAATTATTGGATTGTGGCCGCGACTCAAGGTGAGTTCCAACCACAAGAGCTGCGTCTACATCAACGCGGCGGCATGGACTATGATAAAGGCTGCTACTTAGGCCAAGAAGTCATCGCTCGCATCTACTTTAAATCTGCACCCAAAGCATTTTTACACTATGTACAAGGCACCGGTGAGACACCAAACGCAGGTGACAAAATCGATAAAATCCAAGTGGTCAATGCGATGAAAAATGACGATGGCTTTACCGCTTTGGTCGTAGCGCGTCCTGAACAATTGGCAGAAAGCGATTTGAGCATATTGGACTTGCCAGCTGCACTACAAGTAGATGTCGCACGCCCAAAATAAAAGCACATCGAATCAGGCAAACGACGCAGCTAAGGTGATGGTCGTTTAATACAGCACGACCGTCATGACTAACATGAGCATAGAGAATCCTATGACACATATTGCGGTACTCGGAGCAGGTGTGGTGGGCGTGACCACCGCATGGTATCTACGTCAGGCAGGCTATGATGTGACTGTGATTGAGCGCGAATCAGCAGCAGGCATGCAGACGTCATTTGCCAACGGCGGTCAAATATCGGTCTCACATGCCACGCCTTGGGCCAATCCTGCGACCCCGATGAAAGCGCTCAAGTGGCTGTTTAAAGAGGATGCTCCACTACTCTATCGTTTGCGTGCGGATAAAGCGCAGCTCAAATGGGCCATGCAGTTTTTGCAAGAGTGCCGCGCCGATAGAGCCGATGCTAATCTTGTGCAAATGGTGCGCTTAGGTCTATATTCAAGAGATACCTTACAACAGCTGCGCGCGGATATTGGTATCGACTATGAGCAGCAAACACGCGGTATCATGCATTTTTATACCAATCAGGCAGAGTTTGATGCGGCTATCGAACCAACTGAACGCATGCAGGCGCTTGGTTGTGAGCGCCATGTGATTGATATTAACAATGCTGTCAATTTAGAGCCAGCGCTTTACCCAATTGCGCATAAGCTCACTGGAGCGACTTATACCAGTCGTGATGAGTCTGGCAATGCTCACCTGTTTACCCAGCGCTTGGCGCAGCGTTGTATCGATGCTGGCGTACAGTTTTTATATGATACCGAAATTTTAGCGCTCAATACCGATACCGACTCTGCCCGTCCGCATGTACACAGTATTACTATCCGTCCAAAAGGCGAAAATGCGCAGACTTTTACGGCTGATAGTCATGTGGTCGCGCTTGGCAGCTATAGCGTTCCTCTCTTAAAACCACTAGATATTCATGTGCCTATTTTTCCAGCAAAGGGATATTCGGCTACGTATACGGTGAATCCGCGCGCACCCCACTTAGCACCTTTTGTCAGTTTGATTGATGATGAATTTAAGCTGGTCACCTCACGACTGGGTGACAAATTGCGAGTCGCTGGTACCGCTGAATTTAATGGCTATAACCTAGATTTAAATGCCACGCGCTGTGAAGCCATCACTCGGCGTGTGCAGCAGTTATTCCCGAAAGGTATCATCGCAAACTCGGTACAATATTGGACAGGACTGCGCCCGATGACCCCATCGAACGTGCCCCTTATTGGTCGCGCACACTGTGGTCAAGTCAAACATGGTAGTCATAATGCTTCAGCGACTTTTGACAATTTATGGCTCAATACAGGACATGGTACATTAGGGTGGACACACTCTTGCGGCTCTGCAAAAGCCCTTAGTTTGCTAATCCAAGGCGAAACCCCTAGCGTTGATTTTGACTTTATTGGTATAAATGCTTAATAAGATAAGCGATATATTCAATTTACAAACAAAAAAGGCGCTCACTTTACGTGCACGCCTTTTTTGTATGTCTATGAACTTGCGACTAACTTTATGCTAATGCGCCTTCTGCTACAGTCTCTGTAGCAGTAGATAAACTATCTGCATCCATATCCAATGCTTCTAATTGTACAGGCACACCATTGACTGCGGCATTACCACTCAACTGATCGATTAAGGTTTCGTCAGTCAAATCATTAACACTGACACCTGCGTGCGCTTGCGCGATCTTTTGCTTAACCCCTTTGCGGCCGTGACCAAAGCCATGCGGGATGCTGACCACTCCTGGCATCAGCTCATCCGTCACTTCTGCTGCAATGACCACGCTACCTACTCGAGAAGTTACTCTGACATCTTGGCCGTCTGCAATGCCATGTTGCGCTGCCGTTTGCGGATGCAACATCAATGTACAGCGAGATTTACCCTTTACCAATCGATGGCTATTGTGCAACCATGAATTGTTGCTACGTACATGACGACGACCGATTAGCAGCGTCTGGCTACTGTCATACTCTTGCACCATTTCTTTAACACGGGCCAAATCTGACTGATAAAAATCGACATGAAGATGAATTTGTTTGTCGGCATGTTTGATGGCCTCTGGCAACATACGATGCAACGGACCCAAATCAATACCATGTGGATTTTCGACTAAGGCTTCGAATGTCACGTCTTTATGAGGTCCATACTTAAGACCTTGCTCTAACAAGAACTTAGGACCAAATGCTTTTGTCGCGGCACGTTCTTTTTGCGTTGCTTCTGGCGCATCTTTGTCTAAGCGATCTGCCAGTCCTAAATAAATCTCCCAGTCATGCTTGGTATCGTCAGTTTTCTCAAACAAAGCAGGCGAATATTTGGCGACATTGTGCACGGCAAAACCATTAAAAGTAATGTCATAATGGTCGCGCTCTAATGGCGATACAGGCGGCAGAATAATATTGGCATGGCGACTGGTCTCAGTCACAAAGTAATCAAGCGAAACCATAAACTCTAATTGTGATAATGCTTCGTCTAACTTTTCACCATTCGGGGTACTCAAAACAGGGTTGCCAGCGACAGTGACGAATCCCTTTAACTGGCCTTCCCCTTCGACTAACATCTCATCTGCCATCGCAACCACTGGATACTCACCATTAAAATCTGGCAAGTTGCTGACGCGGCTATGGCGTTTACCTAGATAGCCTGGGCCAGAGCTATTCACAACATCGACGGCAGGATTCGGGAACATGAGTCCGCCCACCTCATCTAAACGACCCGTGACGATATTAATGACCATAGATAGATATTGGCTCAGCAAGCCAAACTCTTGCACTGAGATGCCCATACGGCCATAACAAACAGAGCTTTCCGCTTCACAAAACTCTTTGACGATACGTTTGATTTCGGCTGCGGTAATACCCGTGATATCTGCCACTGACTCAGGCGTATATTGTTCAGCAAACAAAGCAAGTCGATCGATCTCTGGTGCCAAGGCAGCCACTCTAGTATCGAGCTTTGCATAGCCTTGCGTATAGATTTCATTGAGCATGGCCAATAGCAGCAATACATCCGTCGCTGGACGAATAAAGTGGTGCTCACTAGCGATGTCGGCAGTTTCAGTACGTCTTGGATCAACCACTACCACCTTGCCATCGCGCGCTTTGATATCTTTTAGCTTTTGACGCATGTTAGGCGCAGTCATGATACTGCCGTTGGAAGCCAGCGGATTGCCACCGATGATCAGCATGTATTGTGTGTTATTGACATCAGGAACTGGAATGCGCAGCATGTGACCAAACAGATGCATGCTAATAATATGATGCGGCAGCTGGTCGATAGAAGTGGCAGAAAAACGACTGCGCGTCTTTAAACTGGTAAGCAGTTGTTTGATGGTCAACATACCACCCATGTTATGTACGTTAGGATTACCTAGATAAACACCCAACGCATTTTGACCATACTTTTGCTGTATGGATTGAATACCTGCGGCGACTTTATCCAACGCTTCTGGCCAACTAATAGATTTCCAACCGTCTGCCGTTCTCTCTACAGGCTGACGCAAACGGTCAGGATCTTCATGCAAATCTTGCAAAGCAGTGGCTTTCGGACAAATATAGCCTTGCGAAAAGGGATCGTTTTTGTCCCCTTTAATCGACAAGACTTTTTCGCCATCGTGCTTTATTTCGACGCCGCACATTGCCTCGCACAATGTACAAGTTCTAAAATGCGTTTGCGTTTCGCCTAACGTTGGTGCAGCCGTGGTTGTGGCCATAGTCACTCTCCCTGTTGTGTTTTTTTGTTCTAGGCTTCATGACAATAATTTTTGCTTATTATCACTACTGACTAGTATTGCTTCCGTGCAAAAAATTGGCGAACAGTGCATCAAAGCTGATACTCAACGTGGCAATCGCTTGTTGCCTTGAGTAACGCTGCTGATGACAGCCCAATATCAACTCATGTACTTGTGCCGCCGCCATATCGACGCATAGATTGACAGCACTGCGCTCGCAAGTACGATTAGATAACTGCAATCCCTGAATAAATATCTCTGTCCACTCTTCTTGTATTTCGGTAATCAGATTGCCCAGTCCATTATTTAATGATGACTGGTTTTCTATATTGTCACTAAATCTAGGACGGTCTTCGAGCAAATGCTGAAACAGCGCGATATTCTCAAATGCAGAATCAAAAATCATAATCAGACATTGTCGACATTGCTGATTAAACTGATCTTTACTCAACAGGTCATAATCTTTGAGCATATTGACCCATGCCAGTCGCATCGGTGATAGATAATTGTCTTTTAGTTGGGCGCTCAGCTCATTTTGTAGCGCCTCTAGGCTCTCAAAATGATTGTAAAAACTGGGCTGGGCAATACCTGCACCTTTGGCAACCTTATTCATGCTCATGCCCTGAGCACCTTCCAAACTGTACAACCGCAAAGCACTTTTTAATAACGCACGCCGAGTCTTGGCTTTCGCCAGCTCACGTTTAGATTCTACTGGGACTGTCAAATCTTGCGTTAGTACGTTCAATGCAGAGGTATTCCTATTCAATAGATAATTATATCGACACACCAGTAATTTACCTTAGGTGCTATTGTGCCAAAAAAATGTGATGATAATCGTCAACTGCCGACAGCGAATATCTTAGCTATAAGGTTATAGTCATTTAAACCATATGTCTATAGCCAAACCCATAGTAGAACTCATGCTTCACAAAATAACCATTTCTAGGCCACTATCATGACATCACCTGTATCCTCCCCTTTAGTGCTGCCTTGTGGCGCTACCTTACCCAACCGCTTAGCGAAAGCTGCCATGGAAGAAAACATGGCTGATGTCGGTCAAATCCCTGGCCCTACTCTGCTCCGTCTATATAAGAACTGGGCCGAAGGCGGGACAGGTCTGTTAATCACTGGAAACGTGATGGTCGATGGCCGCGCTATGACAGGGCCTGGTGGTGTCGTATTAGACAAACACAGTGAGATAGCGCCTTTTAGAGCGTGGGCAAATACTGCCAAGCATAACAATACGCAAGTGTGGATGCAGCTCAATCATCCTGGTCGTCAAGTATATGCTGCCATGGGTGGCGATGTGCTATCACCTTCTGACGTGGCAATTGACTTGGGCAAGCACTCTCATCTATTTGGCAAACCTCGTGCGATGACGCAGCAAGATATCGAGCAACTGATACATCGGTTCGCCGATAGTGCACTAAAAGCAGAACAGTCTGGCTTCGATGGTGTACAAATTCATGCCGCTCACGGCTATCTAATTTCTCAATTTTTATCACCGCTTACCAATAAACGTAAAGATAAATACGGTGGTTCGGTTGAGAATCGTATGCGACTATTGATCGAAGTAATCAAAGCCGTTCGTGCTCAAGTTGCGCCTACCTTCGCAGTCGCTGTTAAGATAAACTCGGCCGATTTCCAGCGCGGAGGATTTGATGCAGATGATGCTAAAGTGGTTATTTCAGCGATGAATGAATTGGCGGTAGATTTAGTTGAGCTATCAGGCGGCAGCTATGAAAGCCCAGCCATGCAAGGCAGCACAGCAGATGGTCGCACGTTGCAACGAGAAGCTTACTTTTTAGACTTTGCAAAGGAGATTGCTCAAATTGCTACCATGCCTATTATGACGACAGGTGGCGTTAGACGATTGGCTGTCGCAGAAGATGTACTGGCGCAAGGGATTGACGTGGTTGGTATGGGAACCGCATTAGCCATGAACCCTGCTCTACCGAATGACTGGAAAAATGATAGTACGCTTAGTGCTCACAATCCTGTGGTACGCTGGAAAGATAAAACCTTAAGTGCAGTTGCTACAATGGCGGTCATCAAGCGACAATTACAGCGCATGGGGCATGGGAAATCCCCCAAACCAAATGCATCACCAATTTTCTCCTTGATTTCTGATCGTATACGAATAAAAAAACTCACCAAACGCTATCATCAGTATTTGAATAAACATTCCACGAAATAACTTTCAATCAATTTCAAAGACAATAAAAAAGCAGCTACTCTATTTTCGAGTAGCTGCTTTTTTATTTGCATAATTATTTTTGAATAAATAATATATTTTCTTAATATTTATATAAAAAACAAGCTCATAGAAAAAATTATTATCACGCACAATAGACGCAATTTACGTGGCACTACTACAACAGCCCTGTAGATAACACTTAGTAAACGCCCACTATAATTAAGTAACACTATAAACATAGCATATACAGACAGCTGAATTGAAAAGTCCTATATTTAATCTCACAGGATATTTGGAACCACTCATTTATCCTTGTGCAATACAATTAGAATAAAAATTAAATAGTATTATCAGTAATCGATATTATGAAATAAGAATCAAAATAGTGATTAAGAAATAAATCAAACACAACAAGTTCAATAAAAGGAATAATACAATGAACGAACATACTCTAAAAGGCGAATGGAACCAAATGAAAGGTTCAGTTAAACAAAAATGGGCCGAGCTAACAGATGATGACCTTACCCATATCGAAGGTAGCCGTGACAAGCTAGTAGGCCGCGTACAAGAGCGTTATGGTCATGCCAAAGAAGATGCAGAGCGTGAAGTAGACGATTGGCGTGTAGAAAACAAGTATTAATATATTCGTTGCATACTTATCCGCTGCATAACTACTGTACTGAATAAACTGAAAAACCGCATAGAAATATATGCGGTTTTTTTATGGCAGATTTATACTGTAAAGATAAGCTATTGGAGAAACAAATTACCATTCTCCAGACACGATAAAACCGCATAGCAATCAATTGTTATGCGGTTTTATTGTTAACTATCCATGTTACCTATCACGACTGCTTTTCATGCATCCTTGCACAAATATTCAGTATATTGTGATACTGGGCATCCTGCCCTTTTTACTACACTACAGCTTCAGTATTACTTGCTGCTATCAGCAAAGGGACTGTGTCCTTACTTCAATCGCTATTGTCATCCTGACGCTAGTTATCGAATCATTATCCTTAATGCGGTCAACTCAATCCTTGAGTCACATTCCCTAATGCCGTGTGACTATAATGCCTAACTCTCATTCGTATGTTAAGTCGCGTAAACGTCATTGCGTGTAAGCATATGCTTACAACAATATATTTTACTTACCACAATTATTACAACTTATTAACGCAAATGACACCTAGCGCAAAGTTTTGTACTCTATTATAGATAATGTAAGGAAATATTTCGAAAAATAAATCACTAGAGATACTTATTGATTACGATCTAATTTAATTTGCCAGAATACCTTTAAAATCTTATAGTTATAGCAGATATAGATATTTCTAATCTACACTGCCTACTTAATGCCATCATAGGATACTGCCCCATGAAAACGATAAACCCCTTCTCTATTAAGGCAATTCTGTCTACTAGTCTTGTCATTGCATTATTGGGTACTACAGTGGGTTGTGCAGTTGTAGGTCCAGGATATGACAATCAGCCCGTCTATCGTGGTGATAATAATAGCCAGAACAATAATTTTAATCGTGTAAGTCAGCAGCTTCGACAAGACTTGCGCCGCAAAGGCTATCAAATTATAGATATCAGAGCTGATAGTTACCGTGGTGATCGAGCTCTTACGGCTTATGTTAAAAAGAACAACCAAGCCTACGAGCTAAAATATACTTACCCTGCCCTAAGACTCATCAGCTCAAGCAAAAAAGCATGGCCAAATAGCTGGGATAATAATAAGTCGCAAAATAATAATGACCGCTATAAAGAAAACAAGCATAAAGATAATTATCAAAATGGTCAGCGCTATAAAAAAGCCGATGTCGAAGACACTATTAAAAGAGAATCACGTTACCCAGCTATCAAACGCCGTGCTATCAACAAAATAAGGGCTATGGGCTACCGTGTTGAAGATATCGATCTTGAAGAAAAAAATAAGCGCGGTGTCTTTGAGATTGAGGCTAAACGCGGTTCACAGAAGTACGAAATATTATTAAGTTATCCAAATTTAGATGTGATCAAAGTCAGAAAAGATTGATCGCTTTAAGCATTTTCAGCTAATGACCTCGGTACGTTTAGCTTTTACCCATATTGAGCAACGATATATTACTAGGAAATCATTATGAAAACTCTATCATTTTCAACATTAAAAACAGTAGCGACTGGCAGCATAGTCGCAGCTTTATTAGCAGTGACCACAGGCTGTGTAACTGCGCCGAATGGCTACAATGGCTATGACGACCTTTACGAGCACACTCATAAGGACAATAAAGGCCATAAAAAACACAAAGACAAAAAGAACGACAAAGACAGCTATGTCTCCGTTGTCGAGCAACGAGCTGCTAGTAAAGTCCGTAGCATGGGATACCGTGTCAAAGACGTCAAATATAAAAACGGTGATCGTAAGATTAAGATAAAGGCTGAACGTGGACGCGATGATTATAAAATCGAGCTAGGCTATCCAAGCTACAATGTGATTAAACTTAAAAAAGATTAATCAGTTTTTAAATACTGATATTCACTGTTAATGCTCAGTTGGAACATTAAAAACTTTATAACCAAATAAGTCATCAAATGATTTATTTGGTTTTTTTATGAGAATTCTTACACTCAAGAATCTGGTATTTTTCTATATAAAACTAGGGCGTGTCCCTAATTGGCAAACAAGTATATATCTTCTAAAATAAAGCATACACTTTATAAAGTAAGAGGTAT